>CAZXZY010000005.1:0-33751 GCA_964645825.1 uncultured Gammaproteobacteria bacterium | reverse complement strand
GTTTTCATATCAAAAAAGATAAAAATATCCAAATTTTAGCTGAAGAAAAAGGAGTAACTGTCCTCTACTTTGATATCATCTATAAACTATTAGAAGACATTGAAGAAAGATTAGAGCATATCAAATCTAAAAAAACTATCCATAAACTTTTGGGTAAACTAGAGGTATTAGCCATTTTCAAAACTAACAAAGCTAGCATGATCTTGGGAGGAAAAGTAATTTCTGGCAAAGTAGTCAAACCATCAAAGATAAAAGTCATCCGTAACGACGAAATCGAAACAATTGGTGAAATTGGTAATTTGCAAGCTGCTAAAGAAAATGTCAATGAAGTAGTAGAGGGAACAGAAGCTGGCTTAGAATTCAAAGGCGACCCGATCATCCAAGTTGGCGATACATTAGAATTCTTTGAAGAAACTTATGAGTAAAAGAACTGAACAAGTAGCCGAATTACTTCGCCAAGAAGTAAATAAGGTTATTGTCAAAGACTTTGAAAGCAAGGGGTACTTGGTTAGTATCGCTGAAGTGACTGTTTCTCCAGATCTCAAAAATGCTACCGCCTATTTGAGTATTATCCCTGCCAATAAAATAGGCACCGGACTTGCGGCCATCCGTAAATTTGGTGGGCATATTCAAAAAGAAATAAATAAAAGTTTAGTTATAAGATCCGTTCCTAAAATAAAATGGGAAATTGATAATAGAGACCTCAAGTATAAAGAAATTGACGACGCACTCAAACAAACATAAGGAGGTATCATGGCTAACGCAAACGCGACCAAAGTCATTCCCCTAAACAACAGCTGTGCACATAGCAAAAAATATGCAATGAACGGTCACTTTTGTCGAATATGTGGCCAGGTAATCAACCCCACTGCCGAACAAAAAGATCCGAAAAATTGTCTTCATAAAGCGAGGATACAAAAAAATCTTCTTGTGTACAACTACTGCCCTACTTGCGGAGAAGAGATGGCAACAGACATGTCTTTATCAGAAGACGACAACGGCATTGTGTTATAGCAACTCGTCAGACTAAGCATCTAGACGAGTTTTTTATTTAATAAGTATTGACTAAAATCCATTTTAAAGCTAATATACTCTGTTATTCATCCCGTTAGATAACTTCGGGATGACTATGACGAAAATAACTAATTTAGAGCAAATATCTAACGGGATGAATGATTATCAAGATATCAGCCATAAAATCAAAAATGAACTTGAGCTTGCTCAAAATGTTTTGATTATTTCCCATCAAAAACCTGACGGAGATACCTTGGGGGCTAATTTAGCTTTGACTACATATTTAACTAACCAAAATAAAAATGTCACTAGTTTTTGTCTTGACAAAATAACTGACACTTTTTATTTTCTACCAAATAGCCACTTATCAACTAATAACCATCTAGTGTTTACCAAACAATATGACGTGGTTATAGTGGTGGATTCTGGTAGCTTACCTTATGCTGGCGTAGATAAATTATTAACTGCTCTGCCTACCGGATACACTCTGATCAATCTCGATCATCATTTATCTAATAATAACTATGGCGATATTAATCTAGTTATTACTTCAGCTGCTTCTACTACCGAAATAATTTATCGTCTTTTTAATGCTTGGGAAATCAATTGGACTCCAGACATTGCAACAAATCTGATTTGTGGCATCATCACTGACACTAGTGGCTTTACAAACCCAGCTACAAACTATCGCACACTAGAGGCTGGGGCTTTTTTGATAAACCAAGGAGCCAATGTTAATCAAGTTGCCAAGCTAACTCTCTTTAACCAAGATATCAATCAGCTCAAATTATGGGGACGTGCTTTAAGTCGATTAACCAAAATTAAAAAATATGATTTAGTTTACACATACTTAACTCAAGAAGATTTTGTAGAGTGCGAAGCCGATGAATCAGCCAGTGAGGGCATCACTAATTTTTTGCACATTCTAAAAGAAGCAACCATTATTATGATGATTCGAGAGACTAATAATGGCTTTATCAAGGGATCTCTTCGCACTAGTTCTGATGATGTAGACCTCACAAAATTAGCTGCTCTTATGGGTGGTGGCGGACATAAAAAAGCCTCCGGCTTCGCCTTGCCAGGCAAGCTTTCTTGTGATAATAATAAGCTAAGAGCTATATAAATTAAAAATATATGTTAATACCAACGGTAATCGAAAAAAGTAATGCTGGGGAAAGAGCTTATGATATTTACTCAAGGCTCTTGAAAGATCGAATTATTTTTTTGGGTGATGAAATTGATGAAAATACTGCCAATCTAGTAATTGCTCAGTTACTTTTCTTGGATTCTCAAAATCAAGAACCGATAAAAATGTATATTAACTCTCCCGGCGGCTCTGTCACCGATGGACTGGCTATTTATGACACCATGCAACACATCAAGTCTCCTGTTTCTACTATTTGTGTCGGACTAGCTGCTTCAATGGGCGCCTTATTACTGACAGCTGGTGAACCGGGGCAGCGCTTTGCTTTGCCTAACTCCGAAATGCTAATTCACCAAGTGATGGGCGGTGCTTCTGGACAAGCTTCTGATGTCAAAATCAAAGCTGAACAAATTTTGAAACTAAAATCTAGACTCAATAAAATTTTACAGCAACATACAAAACAAGCATTATCTAAAATAGAAAAAGACGCCGATAGGGACTACTATATGACAGCTGAAGAAGCTGTGAAATATGGCCTGGTAGATAAAGTTGTGAAATAACTTTTCAAATTTTGAAAAATATGTTAATATTTTTTGCGAGACGGTAGGGGCTTTTCAGCTCCGCTTTACACTGTCACCGAGATCACCAGTGCACGACCTCGGCCATGGTCGAAAGACCTTGATTGGCGTTTTGCAATATGCTGGTGATCTTTTTATTCACTAAAATTACTCGATTGACTAAACAGCTTGTTTATGGTAAATTATGACTGCAATTAAGTTTGCAAATACTATTTTTAAAAAGTTTAATTTACTGTTTACGAGTTTAAATTGCAAGGCAGAAACTTTAAGAAAATTAGCTTTATATTGAAATTATAAAAACTTTTAAAATCCTCATTACTCAATGTATTTTACTACAGTTTTATCACTTTTTTATACAAAAACGTAAGCTAAAATCACCCCATTTTGGGCTGATTATTTTTCTTCTAAAACTCAAACAGTAACTCGGAAAGAATCATACTAATGAATTACTTGATAACAGCCGGAGCCTTATTAGTTGGCTTGGTTTTAGGTTTTGTAATAAAAAAAATCCTAACCAGCAAGTCCATTGAGTCAGCTGGTAAAAAAGCTGAGCATATTTTGGAAGAAGCAAAAACTAAAGCTAAAAATACTCACCTAGAAGCAAAAACTAAAGCTCTGTCAATCATTGAAGAGGCGAAAAATGAAGAAAAAGAACGAAGAAAACAACTCAATGATCTAGAAAATAGATTGGGTCAACGAGAAAATAAATTTGATCAAAAAATCTTGGAGTTGGAAGATAAAAAACAAAAGACTGAAAACTTAAAACAAGATTTGGAGCGTAAAAAATCTGAGATCAAAAAAGTAAAAGAAGATCAACTAGCTAAACTAGAAAAAATTGCTCAACTAAACCAAGAGCAGGCTAAAGATGTCTTAGTCAAAAATATGGAGGTACGCATGAAAGATGAACTTTTACATCGTATGCGTAAATTAGAAAATCAAGCAGCCGATGAGCTAGAACAAAAAGCTAAAAATATTTTGAGTACTGTTATTGAGCGCTGCGCTGCTCCTCATACTTCTGAAACGACTACGACTAACCTTGCTTTACCAAATGACGAAATGAAAGGCCGAATTATCGGACGCGAAGGTAGAAATATTAAAACCATTGAGCAATTAACTGGTGTTGAAATTATTATTGATGATACTCCAGAATCTGTCATGATTTCTGGCTTCAATCCTATTCGTCGTCATTTAGCAAAACGCGCTTTAGAAAAATTGATGGCTGATGGCCGTATTCATCCTAGTCGTATTGAAGAAGTTGTCCAACAGTGTAAGAAGGACTTGGCTCTAGATATCAAAAAAACTGGTGAAGAAGCCGCTTATAAGGCTGGCGTTGTCGGTCTAGACAATAAACTCGTCCAAATTTTGGGTCGCTTAAAATACCGTACCAGTTATGGACAAAATCAATTACAACATGCTTTGGAGGTTTCTCACCTGTCAGGCTTACTTGCTTCTGAATTAGGAGCAGACGTAAATGTCTGTAAAAAGGGCGGACTTTTACATGACATTGGTAAGGCTTTGGATCATGAAATACAAGGTTCACATCCAGATATTGGCTATGACTTGATGAAAAAATTCAACCTACCTGAAGAAGTGGCCTACATGTCTATCGCCCATCACGAAAATGAACCAAAGAACATCGAAGGCATTGTAGTCAAAATTGCTGATGCAATTTCTGGCTCTAGACCAGGCGCTCGTCGTGATAGCTTTGAAGAATATGTCCAACGTCTAACTGAATTAGAAAATACAGCTAAAAGTTTTGACGGTGTAGATAAAGCTTTCGCTATCCAAGCTGGTCGTGAAGTTAGAGTCATGGTAGCTTCTGATGAAGTTGATGACTTTAAAGCTAAAAAATTAGCTCGTGATATCGCTGACAAGATAGAAGCCGAACTAAAATATCCCGGTGAAATCAAAGTCAATGTTATTCGCGAAAAAAGAATTGTAGAATATGCCAAATAAAACTATCAAAATTATTTTCTTTGGGGACATTGTCGGCTCTTTGGGTCGAACTGCTGTCAAAGAAACAGTACCTGTCTGGCAAAAAAAATATCAGCCAGATTTGATGATTGCTAATATTGAAAATCTAGCCCATGGCAAAGGTATCACTTTGCGAACTCTTAAAGATATTTCTGAAACCGGCATTCCTCTATTTACCGGCGGTAACCATATTTGGTCCAAAGAACAGATTGAAGATATTGAGGCTGAAGAAAACTTCCCGATCGCCTTTCCAGCCAATGATTCACGCACACCAAAAAATTATTTATCTCAAAGTGTAGAAATAGCTGGTCAAAAAATTACTGTCCTCAATCTAACTGGCCGTACTTTTATGCTTGATGATACTTTGAGTAATCCTTTTCTAGCTGCCGATAAGTTTATCAAAAAGCTAAAAGACGATATTATCATTATAGACTTTCATGCAGAAGCAACATCCGAAAAAAGAGCTTTGGGACTGCACCTAGATGGCAAAGTAGCCGCTGTTTTAGGCACACATACTCACGTACCAACTAATGATGCTCACATTTTGGATAAAGGCACTGGTTATATTACTGATGTTGGCATGATCGGCTCTTATCCATCGGTAATTGGCGTGGATAGTAAGGTGATTATAGAAAAATTTATCACTGAAAAACAAATTCGCCATGAATACCCAGACTCTGGTCAAATTGAATTAAATGCAGTATTATTAGAAATAGATAGGGATAGTAAAAAAACTATTTCTATTCAAAATTTAAGAGAAATCTTACACTAATCATTTAACTATAAGCTTATGCACAAAGCAGAACTTATTGAGGCTGTAGCTTTAAAAGCAGGCGTCGGCCGCAAAGATGCTGAGGCAGTAATGGATGCCTTAGAGAATTTGATTATCGATAGACTAAAAATGGGCAAAGAAGTGACCATGACTGGTTTTGGTACATTTTCTGCTCGCACTCGTAATGCTCGTATGGGTGTCAATCCACAAAATCCAAAAGAAAGAATTGAAATTCCTACTGTGATCGTACCAAAATTTAAAGCTGGCAAAACTCTTAAAGATGCCCTCAAAAAATAGCTATATTTCTTGCTAACACAAAACCCCTAAAACTAGGGGCTGTATATTATTGCAAATAAATTATTTAATAATAACTAAACCTATTTGGGGTCCCGTAGCTAGGGACTCTTTTTGATTCCACTCAGCAATGGAGGCAAATAAATTTTCGCTAGTATAAATAAAGTTTGCTCCTTTTCTGGTGCCTGGATCATTAGTAACAAAATAATTATCTTGATAGCCCTTTATTACGAGCATATGATACTCAGGACCGTCTCCAGAGAAATTTGAGTTATCTAATAAGTGTCCATTAGCCGGAATTATAATCGGCTGACCAAGGTCTAAATACCTTATCACTTTAGCTGGCGTCAAATCTGGAATTAATTCTGTTTGATAACCAAAAGTAGTAGTAATAAAATCTGCCAATTCAGACATAGTCAAATTATGATGGTCACCCCAATTATCTATTTGCCAATCTACCATCTCAAATAAAATGACCTCTACTTCTTTGGGTTCGGGCATGACTTGATTTTTATAATAGTAATCTACCATCAAAACACTCGCCTCTTCGCAGGCATCCTGAAAGGGCTGCTGCCAATTAGTCGTTGGAGCTTGTGAAGTAAAGGGTACGGCCAGATTTATAGAATTGGCCATTAGTGTCTCCTCTTTTTCTATCATCTCTTCTTCTGGCGGCACAGGCTCTTCTTCAATGATTTCCACTTCTTGCTCTACATCAATATTATTGTCGATAAATTCTCGATATTCTTGCACAGGCGGCAAATCTAAAACTATCGTATCTCCATTTTTTTGTTGATACAAATATGCCCCTAAGCCAATCACTAAGATGCCTAAAATAATTATCTTTTTCATACCACAAGCTTAGCAATAAATAATATTTTTTGCCAGCCTCGCCGGCTAGGCGGACAAAAAGAAAAGGACCAGCAAATGCCAATCCTTTGTGAAATCTATTTCTACAGACCGAAGTCTGAGAAAATTCCTGAATCTACTGTTCCTCCTGATTGGAGAGAACTGAGAAGTTCGCTAATAAGATTTGCCATAAAACCAAGTAAGTCAAAAATAAGAGCGAAGAACTCCGGAGCAAACAACTTGAGCAAAGCTAACAAAATAAGTAATTGTATGAATTTTGACATACATTTATTTGTTAAGACAAAGCCTGAAGATAATATCGAAGATGACGGACAACCACCTTCAAGCAATGGTGCTCAAGATATTTCCTGCAGGCTTGTAAGCTCAAATATTTAAACTCACAATCCTACAGGAAATGTCTACTCGATTGTAATGTACCTCTATCTTTTATATAACACGTTGACTTATATATGTCAATCACCAAATATTCGACCACGATATAATAAAGCCTCTAGTACGTCCCCCTCTTCTATGTCTTCTCTGTTGGCTAAATCAGCAATAGTACGGGCAACTTTCAAAATTTTAAAATAAGCACGAGCTGAAAGCTGCAATTTTTCAACTGCCTGCTGCAAAACATTTTTAATAGCTTCATCAATCCGACAAAATTGTTTAATTTTCTCTTGATCTAAACCAGCATTTAATAAATTACTTCGTGATTTTTGTTTATTTCGAGCAGCTATTACTCTTTGTCTTACTTGAGCTGAATTTTCAACCAAAGACTTGCTGGTAAATTCTCGACTCTTCACTTTACCAACTTGCAAATGCAAATCTATTCGATCAAGTAGTGGTCCGGAGACTCTTTTTTGATAACGTTCAATCTCTAGCCTTGAACACTTACATGCCTTCTCCTGATCAGTCAAAAATCCACATGGACAAGGGTTAGAAGTAGCCAACAAAATAAAATTAGCTGGAAAATCTACTGAACCTTTAACTCTGGAGACGGTAATGATCTTATCTTCCAAAGGCTGGCGCAAAGACTCCAAAACTGTGCGCGGAAATTCCAAAATTTCATCTAAAAACAAAACGCCTCGGTGAGCCAAACTGATTTCTCCCGGCCGCGGCCAAGAACCACCACCAACTATTGAGGCTACTGATGCTGAATGATGTGGAGAGCGTAATAAACGAGTGCTTATTAGCGGTCGGTCACAAGATAATAGTCCAGCTAAACTATAAATTTTGCTAATTTCTAAAGCCTCATCGATATCTAATGGCGCTATAATAGAAAGAAAAGCTTTAGCTAACATTGTTTTACCGGCTCCCGGTGATCCAACTAACAAAACATTGTGCCCGCCAGCTGCTGCAATTTCTAATACTCGCTTTGCTTGCATTTGACCCTTAATATCTGCTAAATCTACAACCGTATCCGCTAATCGCGGCTGAAACTTTTGTATTTTGATCGGATCAATATTTTCTTTATTTTTAAAATAATTTACTAACTGTTTTAAATCATCTACTGGATAAATTTCTATCCCCGAAATGATGTTTACCTCAGCAGCATTTTGGCTGGATAAAAATATCTTGCTAAAGCCTAAATTTTTTAAAGCACTGACCATTACTAAGATTCCTGGTACTGACTTTAATTCACCGGTCAAAGAAAGCTCACCGATAAAAGCTATTTTTTCATCGGGTAATTCTACTTGCTCGCTAGCTTGTAAAATACTGATAGCAATCGCTAAATCATAAGCCCCTCCTTCTTTACGAATTTGGGCTGGTGCTAAATTAACTACTACTTTTTTTCGCGGATAATGAAGCTCACTATTTTCGATCGCTGCCCATACTCTTTCTCGAGCCTCTTGAACAGCCGTGTCCGGTAAACCGACTAAAATTGTCCGCGGTAAATGTTGAGATAGGTTTGTTTCTACTTCTACTAAAATTCCCTCCAAGCCCAAAGGAGCTATGGTGTAAATTTTCTGCATTTTAAACATATAAAAAATCGCTTACTTCTAAAACAAGAAGAAAAGCGATCGGTGTCAGCCCCTTAATATAACATTATAAACAAAAAAACTAACCCATGCCCCCGCCTCGCCTCTCTTCTTCATTTCTATCTTATGCTTTATATATTTTTTTGTCAAACTTGAAGAATCAAATAAAAACCCCGTCTCATCAACGAGGTTTTGTGTCTTTAAAGGAGTTTATTTTTCTACTTCTTTCTCAATGATGTATTTTCCGCCACACTCCGGACACATCACCGTAGAATCAATCGAGTTAGTTGTCAACACATCGTAAGCGGCACAGGAGCAATGTGGACAGCCAGTCAAACGACGATCTTTCCTGCTTATAACTATAAGCTTCTTTTTCACTGTCACCTCCTAATGTAAAAAGCTGTTTTTACTTTGATATATTTTTTTATAGAACAACTCAAAATACAATATCCAAATTACACCGGCAGTGATATAAACATCGCTAAGATTAAAAACTGAAAAATATGGTACGCTAATAAAGTCTATTACAGCACCGTAATTAATTCTATCCACCAAATTACTAATTGCTCCGATAAGTATCAAAGAAATTGGCCAATGCAAAATATGTTTTTGCTTAAATTTTTTCCACCACGCAAATATCAGCCCTACTATAACCAAAATTACTATTGGGTAGATGATAAAAATAGATACTGGAATAGAAAAAGCGATATCTGGATTGAAATACAAACTAAAAAACTCACCCCAGCCTCCCGGCAAAGATGAATTTTTTAAAAAATAAAGTTTAGTTAAACGATCGACTATAAATAAACTAATCAAGCTTAAACAATATTTATACATTATAATGATTTTTTCTTACACCCCATGCAAGTAGTAGCAGACGGAAAAGCTTCCAATCTTTTTGGATTAACTGGGGCACTACACTTCTCACAAATACCATAGTTTCCTTCTTCAATATTCTTCAAAGATTTATTAACATTAAATAAAGAAACCTCCAGAGCTTTTTCCATGGACAAATTCTTTTCAAAAGCAGCTACTTCTGCGGCATTTTCATCCTCCTTGTCTCCAAAATCCGGAAACTTAGCATCGTAATCATTCTCTGTTACTTTAACAGCATCGATGTTAAGCTCTTGTAATAGCTCCTCTTTTCTTTTCAATAAATCGTCTTTTCTAGCAGCGATAAATTTTGCATCTAATTTCATACATTTATCTTTTACTGTTTATTTTAACTACTGTATATTAGCAAATAATCAGAGGAAAATCAAGCTGTTTTGTCAAGAGAAAATAAAAGAGTAGAAGTATTTGACTCCTACTCATCGATGCTTAAAAAGTTGAAAAATCTACAACGCTATGCCCTATTACGAGGTGCCCTAAGGCAACGCCGACGTTAACAGTAATAATACGTGTTATCACAATCAAGCCATTAAACTTGCCATCTTTGTCATGACCATAGGTAGACATATCCTCACGTCTTATCAACATGATAAGTATTCCTACTAAGGCCAGACCAATGATGACTGAATATAAGGTCCAACTGAGCCGCGCTATAATACCGGAAAACACGCCAATAAATAAATCAAACAAAACGCGATCTTTGGCAGTTCTGTACATTTCATACCCCTTTATTAAAGTTCAATTTATTAGTATTTTACTAATTTTATATTAATACTATATCACCTATTAAAGTTCAATTTATTAGTATTTTACTAATTTTATATTAATACTATATCACCTAACACATGTCAAGTAAATAAACTAAATTTTTATGCTAAAATTTGGCAATATAAAGAGGCGCATCCCGCGCCCCGTTAAATTTGATTTATTGGGTGAGATGCGCCTACTGTCTCTGTAAATCACTTGTTTTTCAACTGATGAGTTGAAAGTTGGCAAGATTTTGACTTACAAAAACGTTTGACGCTTCATTCTGACTCAGAAGCCTGCCATTCTACCATATATGTGGTATCGATCTCCGCTATTCTTTATGTAGATGCGAGGATGATCCTTTTTATATTTTTGTTTTTGTTTTTGTTGAAACAGTCAGAGTGTTTCATAATGTTTCAATACAGTAAAATGGAAAGAGTTATTCACTAATATTTCAGTTAGCAAACAAGTCTCTAGATTTTTAAAAGAACGATTATTTATCAACATATTAATTATATCACATAAAGTGCCAACTGTCAATCATGATTAATGGCTAAGATAAGCTAAAAACTTAGCATGTGTATAACACAAGTTGACACATTAACCAAACTTAATCTTAATTTATCAACAGTTTATCCACACTTCAACTACGCTCAGTGCAGGCACTCACTTTATTCAAAACAAAGACGGAAGCCAGCCGTAACATGATTCTGATAAGCAAAAATGTCTATTTTCTTGATATCATTCAATAAATCTTGCCCTAAATCAAGCATATTCAAATCCTGCGCTTCCAAATGAGTCCAATCTGTTACTAGGCTACTAGTATTTAGCCCACAACCAGCCCACATATCCCCTGCTAACCTGCCATGAGCCATGGTCTGCTTGATTTCATCCTCTGAATTACTAAGATAATATAGATTATCCACTTGTACACCGAACAAATCATCCATTCGCCAATAAGTTTGCTCAACAAAATCAGAATATTCGAATTCTACTTCTTTATTTTTAACAAATTCTGTATACAAGGTGCCGTCCGGCAGAGTTTTGGATACTTCTTTGACATCAAAACTATCTAATAAAGCAAAAATGTTTTCTTGCCAGTCTTGATGACTTACCCAAAGCCAATTTTCATCATTTTTGATCAACAAACTTTGTTGCCATAGCTCAGATAACACATCTTTATCCAAAACATCAAAATTAGGAGCGTCGGAAAATAATTTTGTAATCAAATTTTGATCAAGCCACTGACTATCCTCTCTTAATATACCATCCATAGCTAAGGCTACTTGAAATTTACGAGGTAATTTTGCTTGTGACCAAGACATGCCCTCAACCGGAGCTTCTGAATCTTTAATATAGTAGACATCAACTAGATTGTGACGACCATCAAAGGTCAAATGCAAAAATATATCTTGCTCTGCAACTACGGTTTCTAAATATTGCGCTGTCTTAGCTAAAAATTCTGGTGCTTGAGCTATATTAAAATAAATATTCTGCCCAGTATCTTTTTGAGCTGACAAAAATTTGTCTACTGGTGCTATTGGCAGCTGTTCCAGCAAGCTTTCTTGCTGAGTTAGTAATAATATTTGATCATTCACTCTTTCAAAACGCCAATCCGGATGAGCCTCGGCTAAATATTCAATTTCCTGTTTAGTTAAGTTGCCAATAAAGCGAATTAAATAATTATCCTGCGCTTGATTGTCTATTTGAAACCAAATCACCTCTGCCACTTGCCCCATCATCATATCCAAGATGTTATCAATGTCAGTAATTTTAGCTTGTGGTGTGCTATTACTAAAAATCAATGTGGGCTGACTTAGTTGCCACTCCCGATCTGACCATTGGTAATAAAAGCTAGTGTTTTCGGGCAAAAAATTATAGGCCGAATATTCAGGTTTAACTGAAAACCACCAAGCAGACAAAACCAAAACCACTACCAGCGCCATAATATAGGTCACTGGCCAGTGGGTTTTTTGAATTTTTAGAGGGGGAAGAAAGTCCACACTAAATTTTATTTTTTCTTAAAAAATGGTTTTTTATCCCTCGCACCTGCTCGGGATCGATCATTATTAATTCTTGCTGGAGGCATAGTTGCTGTCATTCCCTCTGGACGAGGCAATAATTCTTTCATGGAAAGACCGATACGATTTTTTTCTTTATCAACTTCCATTACTTTGACTTTAACGATGTCGCCAACCTTCACTTTATCACTAACTTTGTTAACACGCTCGTGAGCTATGTTAGAAATATGAACCATACCATCTTTGTTTGGTCCTAATTCTACGATTGCTCCGATGTCAGTGCCTTTATTTCTATCAGTTACTATTTTCAAAATTGGTCCTTCAAAAACTTCGCCAACCTCTACTTCTCGAACGATATTATTAATCCATTCTTCAGCTTTGGTGGCGCCTTCTTGATCGGATCCAGTGATCATCACTAAACCATCTTGCTCAATGTCGATAGCAACATTACATTTTTCAATAATCTCATTGATAATCTTACCGCCAGAGCCAATAACGTCTCTGATTTTTTCTGGATCGATATGCATAGTAGTAATACGAGGAGCATATTGAGATAATTCTGTTCTTGGTTGCTCAATAGCAGCAGCCATCACTCCCAAAATCTTTTCACGAGCAACTTTTGCGGCAGCTAAAGTCTCTTCTACCACCTGATAGCTAATGCCATCTGATTTAATATCTAATTGAATAGCAGTAATACCATCGCGGGTTCCAGCCACTTTGAAATCCATATGACCAGAATGATCTTCAATGCCTTGAATGTCAGTCAAAATCTGATATTTCTTTGGGTTAGCTTCATCAAGCACCAAGCCCATCGCAATACCAGCCACAGGGGCTTTAATTGGCACTCCAGCGTCCATTAAGGACAAAGTTGAGCCACAGACAGAAGCTTGTGAAGATGAGCCGTTTGAACCCAATACTTCAGAAACTACACGAATAGTATATGGAAAATCTTCATTGTCTGGTAGCACTGGAACTAAAGCTTTTTCAGCTAAAGCACCGTGGCCAATTTCACGACGACCTGGTCCGCGCAAAGGTTTCACTTCACCAACAGAATATCCTGGGAAATTATAGTGGTGCATATACTTTTTGGTGCCAGCTTCTTCCATAGTGTCTAAAGTTTGCTCATCACCAGGAGAACCTAAAGTGACAATAGACAAAACTTGAGTTTCACCACGAGAAAATAGTCCACTACCATGAGTACGAGGCAAAAGACTGACCTCTGAAGTCAGATCTCTAATCTCATCAACAGCTCTACCGTCTGGACGTCTATTATTTTCTAGAACTAACACTTTGAAAGCTTTGTTCAAGGCTTCATCAATCATTGACAATCCCATTGAACGCATATCTTTGCTAACTTCGTTATCCTCTTTTAGTAAATTATTTAAGTCTTCCTCTACTTTGGCAATTGCTGCTCTCATTTCAGATTTGTCTGGATGAAAACATGAACCTAAGTCTTGAGTAGCTAAAAATTCTTCTACTTTTTTACTAACAACTTCTCTTTCAGCCTGCACCTCAGGGGCAGCCATAGATTCTACTTTTGGCTTACCAACTTTTTTGACTACATCTTCGATGAAGCCAACTAATTTCTTGATGTGCTTAGCAGCAAATTGAATCCCAGCAAACATATCAGCTTCAGAAATCTGTTGAGCACCAGCTTCGATCATAATTGCTTCAGAAGCTGATCCCGCGACGAACAATTCTAAATCACTTTTAGCTTTTGCTTCTACTGTTGGATTCAAAACCCATTCATTATTGACGCGACCAATACTGACACCAGCCAAAGGACCTTTCCATGGAATTGGTGACATAGCCAAAGCTATGCTTGCTGCAATAATACTAGGAAAATCAGGGTCATTTACACCATCATAAGACAAAACAGTAATGACAACTTGAACGTCATTACGATCTGTTTCTTTAAACAATGGACGAATAGATCGATCGATCAAGCGACCAGTCAAGACTGCTTCGTCAGTTGCTCGGCCTTCACGTTTGATAAAACGAGATCCTTTAATTTTTCCGGCTGCGTAAAGACGCTCCTCATAATCAACCATCAAAGGAAAATAATCTATCCCCTCTCTGGGCTGACGAGAAGTAACGGCCGTGGCCAAAACCACAGTCTCACCATAGGTGACTGTACAAGCACCATGCGCTTGCTTAGCAAGCTTACCAACTTCTACTTCTAGTTGGCGTCCACCGACTTCGGTGGTAAATTTTGTTTTAGACATAATGTCAACTCCTTTTAGCAATGGTTGACCTAACAAGCCTTAGACTGTTAATTAGCGATTCGCTCAACTAATAGCCTATCGTTTGCCGACCAACTCATGCTTTATTTAATTATCTATATCAATAAACTAATAGCCCCATCCCGACAAGCGGGACAGGACTAAAAATAAATTTATTCTTTTGTCTCCTCTGCTCCTTCAGCGGCTACCTCGTTGCCAAAAAATTCATCGATATCATTGATTTGTTTCTTAGCGATCTTTAATTTCAAAGCTTTGGCAATTTTGATAAAGCGCTTTTCATCTTCACGTTCTAAATAACGTAATAGTTTGTGACGTAAAGCTACTTTAGCAAGTAAACCACGGCGAGAAGAAAAATCCTTCTTGTGGGTTTTCAAGTGATTAGTCAACTCTTTGATCTCTTCGGTCAAAATAGCGACTTGCACCTCGGTAGATCCAGTATCATTCTTATGAGTACGAAACTTTTCTACCAATTTTAACTTCTTTTTCTTGTCTAACATAATTTTTCCTTACTCCCTACTCCGAGTCATGACCTCTAGTTAGTTGTCAGGTCGCGCCCAGTAGTGGGAATTACTTATAAAATACTTCTGTAAATTAACATTTTTATCATAAAAAGTCAATATTAGACTAAAACACACAAGCATTGACAAAATACCAAAAATATGCTAAATTAAGCTATTAATAGTTCCATCAATAATCACCAGAGCCAACTGGGAGGCTATCATGTCCGGAAACGAAGAAAAAAAGGACGTCTTGAGTAATCCTGATGTCCAAGCAGCTCTCAAAAAAATGAGAGAAGATGCTTTGATCACGAATCAACGCACTTATTCCGCGATGTTTCGTAGGAGAAAATATGACAATGAAGATTTGAGCGATGCTCAAATTCGTCAGTGGCGCAAAAGCTCCAATCGTGGCAATATACGCAAAACTGATTGACCACACCGGTCATCAAATACGCTCTCGTAGACAACAATGTCTGCGGGAGCTTTTTATTTTAGCTCGTTATGCTACAATAATATTATATGACACAAAAACTAACAGCTTATCAAAAATATTTGGAGCAAAAAAAATTACAGCCCGAGACTATTGAGACTTATCTCTGGCATGTTCATCAATTTTTGCAATGGCTAGATAATAAAAAACTAGACACTAGTAATTTAAAATTATATTATAATTATTTATTAAAAAATTATTCTAAAATAGCCACTATAAATCTAAGATTAGTTATTTTAAATAGCTATTTAAAATTTAAAAAAGAAAATTTCCAATTTGACCTACTAAGCGCTGAAAAACAAAGTATTGAAGTGCTAGATAAAGCTCAGCTCAAACAATTTCTGGACGCTCCTCTCAAAAAGAAAAGCTTAATGGGTTTACGAGATAAAATTTTATTAGAATTAGCCTATTGTACTGGTTTGAAAATTGGGCAGATTATAAAATTGACTAAAAATAATATTAATTTAGAAAAAGATCTTATTAAACTAGATAAAATTGAAGCGCCGATTTCTGCTACCACTAAATTTCATCTCTTAAAATATCTAGACCAAAGATTGGATGAAAATTTGTATTTATTTATCAACTTTGATCGCGCTAAAAAAGGAAATGATGAAAATAATCATCTTTCGATTCGCTCAGCAGAAAGAATTTTAGAAAAATATGCTCGTACCATGCAACCAATCTTGAAAGTAACGCCTCAAACTCTACGTAATACTTTAGCTTATAATCTCAAATCAACTGGTGGCTCAGCTATCACTATTCAACAAGCTCTACACTTCACTACCAAGACTGCGGCTGAAGAATATTTCAAAAAAATTTAAATTTTATGCCTAATAAATATGCCCAATTAAATAAATCAGAAGCTGAATTTGATTTTCATAATTTAGGTATTTTGACTGGAGATGAAATTATTAAATTAACTGATGATTTTATAAATAATGCTCAAGAAAATAATTATAAAAAAATAAGTTTTGTAGTAGGGCAAGGAAAGCATTCAAAAAATGGTGCCGTGATTAAGCCATTGTTACAAGAATACTTATCTAGTCACTCACAAGTCAAAAAAATACAACCTGGCAAATTTGCGGCTGGCGGTGAAGGTGTTTTGATGGTTGATTTAGTTTAAATAAAAAATAATTTGAATAAAAAAGCCCGGTTCTCTCTGAGAACCGGGTGTTTACTTGTTTATGATTGACTTACTTGATCAACATCATCTTCTTGGTCACTCGGACATCATCCGTGATCAGAGTGTAGAAGTATGTTCCCGATGATAGTGCACCACCATCGAAAATAAACTGATGTTCACCGGTCGACATAAGACCGCTTGCCAAAGTAGCCACCTTGATGCCCATCAGGTTATAGACAATCAGAGTGACCTCGTGTGGCCGATCCAGATGAAACACGATGCTGGTCTGCGGATTGAAGGGATTGGGATAATTCTGCTCCAGCTGAATGGTCACTGGCTGAACCCAAGGGTCAACAGAAACCATTTCTGAACAATCATCAAATGTTCCTTCAGGAAGCTCCAAAGGCATGCCACCATTATCGCAATCCGGATCAGCGTGACTCCAGCTGTATAGCTCAATGTCTGTCCATTGAGACGTACCGTTTTCCAGCACTATCGTCAAAGCGGTAAACTGTGCATGGTCTGGCAAATCTTCACAGCCCTCCATCCAACTACACCAGGTGAAAGAATAAAAATCCGGATTACCGGGCATGTATTCAATCACTCCACAAGCTTCTCCGGTGATCCATTGTCCGGCCCATTTTTCCCAGTGCACATACACACTATCTGGTGTGCATTCGTCCCAATCATCGGCATAGGCAAAGATGACAGTAGCCTGTGAAGCGCTACACATCAATGCTATTGCCAACAGGGCTTGCAATAGAAACTTCATCAGACTGCCCTCCTATTATTCAGTCCAGAAGACGTTGCCGTCTACTGGCTCATTTACAGATACAACTCGATAGAACAACTTGCTGCTTTGTTGCAATGCCCGATGATGCGCCCAAGTGTCATTGATCTGACCATCCCAAGGAACCTCATCTAGCAACTCCCATTGCTCTAAGTCTGTTGATGCCCACACCTGATAACTCGTCGCGACTTGACCAAGGGTTAGTGATTCGATATTCAACCGCATGTCTAAGCTACGAGTAGAAGAAATGGTTACATCAGGTGGATTGAGACTGGCACTTGGTGGTGTCCAAGCTTGATTCGGCATAAAACGACGATTACCTGGGCCAGCATCTCTAGTCCAAACTGGCCACTCATTAGTTGGCAACTGATAGAAGGTCAAGTGACCGTTCTCCCAACAACCCAACAATGTCTCGCCATTCACTTGCCAGAAAACTGGTCGGAAATTCATCTCGGTATAATGATGGACCTTTGGTCCATTACTGTGCCAAGCACTGAAATTCAAATCACCAGTTCCTCGCAACAAGTGCACTCCATCACCACGATCAACCATCAGTATGTCGTGCATTCCATTGCCATTGAAATCGCCGACATTGAGCCAACGTCTTCTTGGTGGTACTGCATGAACAATTCGCACTTCAGGCGAATTATGTCCTAGGTCGATCAGCTTCAGATCAGTCATGTAGTCGCTGTAAGGATAGTAGTCATTACCAAATACAGCACTTCGTGATGGATAGTCAGTATTACGAAATGGAATCAGAGCCTCAACGCCATTCTCCATAGACAGAGATCTCATGCCCATATCGAGCACGCCCGTTCCATGATGACCTTGCTCTTGGCTATAGCTGACCATCCATAACTCCTCTTGGATGTCAAAATAAGCATCCGCAAACAATCGAGGAGCAATAAATTCGTAATACCCGTTTCCATGCAAATCAACTGCCAATGGTGCCCTGACAACCCGCTCATTCTCGTCGGCGTTACCGGCTGAGAGCGAATCACCATAAAAAGACATCGTAAACAGTTGATGGTTTAAGTGACCGCCAGCAAAACAAAACCGTGAACCAAGATCACCAGCTGGATCATCCGCTGCCCAGGCCATGCTGGTCACAGGTAAAATGAAGTCTGGTAAGTCTTGATAGGTCGGGATGTCTGTTGGCTCGTCAATCGAATAGCAGATCAACTCTTCACCAGCAACAATGATCAAAGATGCATCATTTTCTGGTGTATCAGCAATCATGTAAGCATCAATTGTCGTTGGAAATGAGACTGGCCAACCAGATTCCTGAGCAAAGATTCCCTCTACTCGACACATAACTGCCCAATCTTCTCCTAAAACAATCAATTCACTTTCAGTCAGCAAGGGAGAGTCAACAAAGCACATTCGCTTTATCTCCGCGCCCCAAGACAAACTGCCAGACAGCTGTCCGTCGGCATACAAGCTGACCTCATCGCCTTCGGCAATAGCTAGGTACTGTTGAAATGACTCAACAATGACCTGACTATTCACATCAATCTGTAAGCCTGCTGGCACTAAACCAACAAGTGGCTCCAAATGATCGATGATTAGTTCCGCTGGCGGTGAAGTGGTGTTGAGCTGAATCGGCAAGTCCAAAACTTGACCCAAAGCATACGCTCCCCAAACATCAGCAGAAAACGAAGCTTGAAAGGTCTCATTGAACCCAACGGGCCCACTACCACTCATTGTCTCATCACCTATGGTGATTTGCCAATCACTGAGCTCGCTTCCCAAATTAAGAAAAGTAAGGTCAACATCTGCGCCACCCAATGGTACTTCCTTAAGTAAAGATTCCTCAGTCAAGGTGACGTAAACTTCTGGCGCTGGACGTTCGGACACAGAGAAAAAATCACTATCACCCTCTGCAAAACAATCAACTGACCAACTAAACCAGAGATCATCGAGGTCCCATAGTTCCATTGGCAGATAACTGTGTACTTCTGATGGCCAGGTTAGATAATAATTTGTACTATCTGACCAGACCATTGGCGGCCAAGGCTTATCCTGAAAACGCCAGCTGTCATTCTCTACGCCGGCATGTTCAATCAAGATTCGCCCATCATTCTCCGACAAGTGACGACGTGTGAAACTCTCGGGACTCGTATCCCAAGAATAAAGCACCAAGTCCTCTTCCTGATGCAATGGATTAGCAATAACATAAGGCTGACGTGGACTGTTAGGGGTGATATAAAAATCACCCGGTCCATTGATCGTGATGGGGGTTTCCCAGCCAATCATTGTTTTGTAAGTCGGACAGATGTCCGAGGCAAAACTGTGATTGCGACCATGCTCTGGATTGGGATAGCCCAAGCAACCATGACTCATGACTTGCCAAGGATTGGTTTGATCATTATAGAGATCGGGTAGCTGCAGGACGCAGTGACCAAGCTCATGAACGATTACCCCCGTCATCATCGGCGAAGGACCATATCTCAAACTGAGAAAAGTCCAACCACCATAATGCGCATGTGAACCACCGGGATGACCCATGAAAATAATTGGACGCATTGGATCAAGAGTCATATCAATACCAGCCGCTTCCATGGTTTCCCAAAAAGAAGTAAGACTAGTAGACGAATTCATCATCACAAATGGCCCGCCAGTTTCTGGATCGACTATCAGTCCCGGATGCGTTGGATTATCAGCACTGGGATGTCGTGTGACATCTGGCTCCAACCAAGACGTACCGTGACTACTCCATTGCCACCAATCATTGGCTGAACCAGCGATGTCATCTCCGATGACACTGGTATCAGCTGGATAGGTGCCTAAGTAGTCGTCCAAGAAAACTACATCATAATACTTCTGTGGATCCAATTGATGGACCACAGAATTGTGTTCAAAGTCCCAAAAGTTTGCAATATCAGGTTCATCCTCTGGTGGACCCCAAGCAAACCAAACGTGAATGATCGTCGCACGAATTGCTCCTGACACTGGAATGATTTCCGTGGCATGAGAGTCAAACTCATCTCGTTGAGCCTGAATCACCGGATCCTGATAAGCAGCTAGCTCATCTGGGATGCCCTGCGAAACCAAAGAGTACTTGGACAATCGATGGGGCGTGGTTGAAGAATCGATCTTGGCATAGAACCACTGATCGTTTTCCTGAACCACCACTTTGCCCTGATCATCCTTAGTGATTGAGCCAAACTCATCACCTTGAGTGACTAGAATTTGCCCATCTACCTCATGGTAGGTTGGCGGATTAGGCATTGCAAATCCTGCAACGCAACATAACATCAATGCAAGCAATGCAAGTAGAAGGCATTTTCGGGTTTTCATCTAGGCCTCCGTCAAATTTTGAATTCTCTATCAAGAATTCGTTAGTGGGTTGTCTTCGGTTTTCATCGATTTCTGTTTGTTTATTTGAATTATTTAAGTCAATCATAACAGCTAAAAATGTAACTAATAGCTGTATTTATTAAAGAACTGCTATAATTACTTACCATAGTAAAAATAGCATATTTTGTCAATAAACAAAATAAAAAGCTCACCCGCCGAGTGGGGTGAGCTGAAACGAATCACAATTTTGCCAACATCAGATAAAGTGCCTTGGCTACACCAGATGAAACATCCACAGGAGTAATGATTCCTCCTGTCTGTTTTCTATAAGACCGATGAATTGTGTTAGTCAAAAAAATACGGCTAAATTTGTTTACTTCGGGACGAGTAAATCTACGACGGAAACCAGGCGTAAGAACAGCGTGCGTGCCACAAAAAACAACCTCTTTAACATGGGCATCGCCTAATAAATACGCCGCTCTCTCCTGACTAGTGGCTCCAGAAGAAACTTCATCATCGCGCATAATCATCAAAAAGCCCTCCAAGCTAGAATCGTTCAAAAATTCAATATCTGGATAATTCTCACGGATCTCAGCCAGCGCAGCATCACTGCTGCTCAATTCGATTTCGCCTGTTTCTGAACGAAACTTTAAACCAAGAGCGACTGGCGCGCCTAGAGCTCTAGCCAAAGAAATGGCTCTTAGCAATGATCCTCGATCTGGTGAATCAACGGCTACTGGCACGTCATTGGCGCGGGCCAAGGTAACTAGTGGCATAATCTGTTCAGCCAAAATTGGAGCTGAATCGACATCAATAGCCTCTATGCCTTCTGCCTTAAAATCCTCAACAACTTGTTGAGAGTGGATGTCACAGAATATCACTCGATTTGCACCGGCCGCTGCTAATTGATTAGCAAAAAACCGACTACGATTTATTTCTCCCAATTTCTCTGGGTGATCCTCGCGGCGATGCATGAAAAAAGGTAAAACACCGATCACTGACTTAGCACCATATTGATTTCTGGCTGCCCAAACCAAAGTCAGAAATTCATCTTTAAGCTCTAAATCAGTCATGCTCTGGAAAATAACTACATGGCGATCCTCCAATGAACCATACCGCGGTATGCAAAAATCTGGCCCACCGTCACCAAAATAATCTGAATCCAGATGTAAAAAATCAAAAGAAGCTCCTGCTAAACTATTCAGTCGAGCTAGCACTGCTTCATTGAATTCAAAGCTCCCATTTCCACTGATGAAAGCGAAGTTATTGTTGTCCATGATCATGTCCCCTCTGCTGCTTGTGATTCGACTGTCAACGAACTTTTTCTTATTCTCAACCTAACCTAAACAAACTAAAATGTCAAAGTAAAAAGCACCATCCGTAGACGGTGCCTATTATTAGTGCGCGCGACAGGATTCGAACCCGCGGCCTCCTGCGTGTCAGGCAGGCGCTCTACCCTATAGCGGTAAACTCTGAGCTACGCGCGCAAAAAAACGGAGGTAGCCGGAGTCGAACCAGCGATAAAGGTTTTGTAGACCTCTGCCTTGCCGCTTGGCTATACCTCCTAAAAGAACTAAAGACAAAAATCATCTTAACAGATGATTTTTTATGTGTCAATAAATAATGATATATAACTTAAGCAAACATTAGCCAGCCTGGTTTAAAAATTAATAATAAACCGATTAAAATCATAAGAATGCCGCCGATCAATCTAGAAAATCTACTATATTTGGTAGTAAGACCAGTGGCCTGCAAAGTAAGCATAGCAATAAAGAAAATGATCAAATCATCTAGCATAAATATAACAATGTATAACAAAATATACATATAGTAATGCCAAGTTGGCAAAGAACTCATGATTAAGACTTGTGTATAGACAGCTGGTATGCCAGCTGAACAAATAAGCTCGATCATGTTTACGGCTACAGCTAAAACAATAATGCCACCCAAGGCGAACCAAAAATTATTACTTTTAACTATATTGCGTAACTTAGAAAAAGTCTGTTGTTTTTTCTGCATGTCACCGACATTGCAGGTTGCGTCTTTGTTAGTAAAAAAATCTTTAAGACTATACGCCCCTCCACCCAGAGCGACAATAGCTATCAATAATCTTACCCAAAGAATCAAGCCAATAAATAACAAAACATTTAGCCAAGCAGCTAAAAATAAATAATAAACAGCAGCTGAGGTGACAATAAAAGCAGAGCCTAATATCCACATCTTTTTTTTATCCTTCATGCCCAACAATAAGCCAATCAAAAATACTAAGGCCCACATGGCACAAGGATTAAAACCATCCAACGCTCCTAAAACAATCGTTAAAACTGGTAATGAAAAATCTTTTAAATTGACTTCGCCAAAAAATGGTAATTTAAAATTTTCTAAATTTAGACTACTAGTGATTTCTTCGTCTAGTTGATCAGGTGAATCTACTTCTGTCATAGCCTGCAAAATATCTGGGCAAGGATTATCAAAACAATATAAAACTGCCTCTTCTATAGCAGCGCCGTGTGTCTGATCATCGCCATAACCAGGAAAATATTGTCCACCAACAATAGTAAAAGGCACGCCGGAAATATCAGCTTGTAAAAATTGACCAACTTCTTGAAATAATTCTTGATTTTCTGAGCTCTTGGATAATTCAAAATTAAACACTTCAATATCAGGATATTGATCAACTAAATTATCTAAAAAGACCTCTTCTTTAGCACAATGAGGACAGCCATCTGAATTAAAAAAATAAACATTTACCACCGAGTCTTCTGCCTGTGCTGGCAGAACACTAAAAAATGGTAAAAATAAAATGGCTAAACTAAAAAATATTTTTTTCATCATATCGATCATTATAGCACAAAATAAATAAAAACAAATCTATTTCTGCTCTTCAATCTTAATAGCCTTCCCCTCTACTAGAGCGATAGAAATTTTTTTATAAGCTTCACTTAAAATGCGTTGAAAAGTACTTTGAGAGGTATTCATTTTTTCAGCACATTTAGTTTGATCATAATCAGGAATATTTTTTAAACGTAAGGCCTCTATCTCTTCTCTAGATAGCGAAACCTCCTCCAACTCTCTCAATGGAATCCCTTGCGGCTTAAAATAACGCACCATAGGATCAAATCGTACTCGTCTGTTCAAACGAGGACGACCCAACCCTAAGCCACGTCTTTGATTTCTATTATTTGACATCTTCTTTTCTGTTTATTCTACGACCTACTCCGTAACCTCGTCCTCTTCCTAAACCACGTTGTAGTGTAATTTGTTCAGAGCTCTCAGCGCATGGCCCTAAACCCAAGCCAGTTCTTGGACCTTTACCTTGAGGCCCCGTTTTATCTTTATTTGGCATAATATCATCTCCTTTCTATACAAATTTAAATGATTACATTATGAATATATACCCATAAAGATATTTTGTCAAGTATCAAAAAACCGGCTCCGCTCCGCCAGCTGGCGGAGCGGAGCCGGTAATAATAGTTTATTCTTCCCTTCTTCTTGGTCTAGACTTAAATTTCTTTGCTCCCCTGTAAACCAGCCAAGCAACAAATATAACTAATAAATAACCAAACAAGCTAGAAAATTTCACAAATACATTATCAATGCTTTGTACTACGTTTCTGAATAATTCTCTTAACTTAGTCATTTCATAAAAAGACTGAACATAGCCCATTTTTTCTGTGATAGTCAAGGATAGTTGAGAGTACTCTGTCTGACGATCAATGTTTGTTAATTGTCTTTGATAATTATCAATTTGCCTTTGTAAATTAGCTAATTTTGTTTCGATGGTAATAATATCTTCAATATCGGTAGCTCGAGCTAATAATGCTTGGACACGAGCCTTAACTTGCTCGGCAGATTTTTTGTAAGCATCAACATCATAATATTGAGCTGTTAAATCAGAAGCATCAATACTAAAATATTTTACTTCGCCCAAAACTTTAAACTCTTCAATAATGCTATCAAAATTATCCTTATTAAATTTAATATTAATGTTGTAAGTATGATAATCAGCATTATTGCGAGTCATGACTGATTCGTTTTTGTGAGTATAAAAACCTTTATACTTATCTAAAAGATTATCAACCTCTATTTTAGTTTCTGTGTAATCAGACTTTTCCACTTCTAAATTTAAAGAAGCATTTTTTCGAAAATTTTCTTCTTGATCTGGCACTTGTCCTGGCTCAACAAAATCATTCATTGACCCACCACGACCAACACTTTCAACAGCCATCATACTATCTTCCATCATCATGCCTTTGTCATAGCCAAAAACATTATTAGATGTGGCTTTTTGATATAGAGCCGGTGAGCCATTGGTAGCGACAATGATTACAACAATAGCGATACCTAGCCATACCCAATCTCTACGACGACGATAAAAGTTTTTAATTTTTTCTATCATATATTTATTTAATTTATAATCACTAACTTATGGATGTAAATCTCCTACATAGTAATCGTCTAATATTGTTGCCTCAAAATTCGTTAAATTATCCTCAAATAATTCTGTGGCATTTTGCCCACACTTTGGCGCCCACACTTGACCACCTGGATGGTTATTAACAAACACGGTCATAGCAAAAACTTGATCGTGAACTACTAACCAGCAATCAGCAGCATGATTGTGCTTGACTACTTCAGACATTTTTATCCAACCAAAATTAAGAGCCTCCTCTTCTTCTACTGCTTGTTCATGTCGTTCAATTTCAATTTCAGTCGAATTTTCATCTATACTAGGTATCTCCGCATTAATTCCGTCAAACGTCTCGTCTACCTTACCACAACCGACTAAAATAAAACTGCATATAATTAAAAATATAAAATATTTGTGCATAAAATTATTTTTTTAATTTTCTAATATCGCGACGCATCGTTTCAATATGTATTAAAATTTCTTCCGCTAATTTCGCCGACCGTAAATCTGCCTGCAAATCCATTTCATCTCTAATATCATCACGTATGGCTTGCCTATTTTGTGCCATCAATAACAAAATCATCAAAACAATGGCTTCTAGAGAAACAATCATAGTCAACATATTGATCTCCAGATCATATGCTAGCCAACTAGTAAACCAAATAACGTGAATTACTAAAAATAACCATGACCCAACCAACGAATTCATCGAGTCAATAAACCTAAATTTTTGCAATGTCTTAAATGTCCTTTTTTTCTTTGCCATAATATTTATTTTACTAATCAATTATAACATTTTTTAAGTAAAAAATAAAAACGTGTTTGCTGATAGTAAATAAAAAGTGTAAAATAAAGACAAATTAATAAAAAATAAAAATGAAACCCATTAAACCAAATCAACAAACACCTTACTCTAAGGCTCGTCAAAAAACTCATGGACCGTATACTCAAATTTATTTAGTCCGTCATTGTAAACCAGATTATGAGCTCAAAGAATCCGTTGGCGACGCTAATATGCCGCTATCTAAAGTTGGTCGTAAACAAAGAGAGTTATTAACCAACAAAAAATTATTAAAACTAGACATCGATGCTGCTTATAGCAGTGAATTTGTCCGAGCGCAAGAAACTGCTTATGTCTATCTTAAAAAAACCAAAAAAGATCTAGAAGTTGATGAAAGATTCAATGAAGTTGATTGGGAAGAATGGTATAAACTGAAATATTTTAATATGTCAGAAAAAACCAGAACCAAAAATATCAAAGAATACAAAAAAATAGATGCTAAGCTCCATCGCTTACACACAAAATTTAGACGCATCATCGCTGACATCTATAAAAAAAATAAAGGCAAAAACGTTTTGATTTTCTGCCATGGTAATGTCATTCGCTCAATCCTCACTGGCATTCTAAATACTGATGTAGTTGGTTTTTTATCTTTAGAAATTTATCAGTCCTCTGTTTCAAAAATAGCAATTGATAAAAAAGGTTTTGTAAAAATAAATTATATCAATAATATTGGGCATCTACCCAAACGACCACATGAAGATTTATTTCTAGCTGCGATTAACCAATAATAAAAAATCCTCGCAAATGCGAGTATTTTTCTATTTCTTAGTTCTGCCAATCATACATGAAACGTAAGATTTGGCTTTTTTAATAAAACTTTTAGCTTCTTTACTGTCAGCTGGCGGATAGCCCATTTTAGTTAAAATTGGAATAGCTATATTTTCATCACCTTCAAAAGATATTTGCTGCTTAGCTACATCTATTTTAATATCTTTTAACCCAACGCCACTAAGAGCAGCCAAAATTTGTGCTTCACAACCGCCACATTTTATATTAACGACATCTAATGTTGCCATATTTTATTTTTTAATATTTATGTTTTAAAATATAAGGTTAAGATAGTGGCCAAAACCATTAAGCCAATAAATAATAAAGCATAGAGTAAAAATTTCTTTTTTTGTTCAGTCAAAGGCTCTCGCTTTTGTCCTTCTTTTTCTTTCTTTTTCTTAGCAGCTATCAGTGGTATAAAAATAGCTACCCAAATTGGAATCATGGCTGCTCCAGAAACAGAATCACTGCTACCGCCCTCTCCTCCTTTAGCTTTATAAACTATAACCCCAACTATCAAGGCCCCTGTTAAGCCGAGAGCTAAGAAAATAATTAAACGAGATCGCTTGTCTTTTTCTAGTTTATTTTGTTGTTCTGGATCCATGATTTTTAATTTATATCATCTAATAAACCACAACTCACTTCAATGTCTGTGGTCTCTATATCTTCTGGATCCCATTCTTCATCTACTTCAACATCTTGATAACCAGTCACGCCGCCGATCACTTTACAAGCGACAAAATATTTTTGATAACCAGTAGCGCCACTGATAGTGCCAGCAGCTACATTATAAACATCTATTTTAAACCCTTGATCAACAAAGAAATTCTCAACTGCTCTAAATTGATCATCGGAAATTTCTGTGGCCATAATTTTTTGACCAGCCAAAATGTCAGAGCCAATTATTTTTTGCCACTCTATTTCTGCCTCTTCTATTTCTAGCCAATCTACAGCTACTTCATTTTCTAAATCAACTAAAATCTGATCAACTTTATCTTGGCAAGATTCCTCCCACAAGCGCAAACAACTTTCTTTGGCTTCACACCAAGAAAACCCCGCTGGCAACAAACAACCGTGTTCATCTGTCTGACCGCCAATCATCTGCTCTTCAACTACTGGCTCTTCTTCTGGTGTAGAAATATTAGAATAATACGCCAAACTCACTCCAGCGATAATAATGATCGTCAAAGTCAATAACCAAGGAAATATTCCAGTAAAATCTTTTTGTTGCTTCTTTGTATTTTTCATATCTTTAAATAACAACTAATAAAATAAGAATGATGATTAGAATTAAAAACAAAAAAGTGTAGCCCAAAAGTTGTAAGGCTTTTTTAATTTTTTTGTCTAAAAATAAATAAATAGGATAAGCAAAAACTAAAAAGCCAGTCACAGCCGCCGAAACAACTAATAAGCACAAACTCAAGATGATTTGCCAAATGCTGCCTGGACCATCCATTAATTCACCGGTCCACATGATAAACAAAGCCACTAAACTACAATAAACAACCACGGATAAGGCTTGCAATAAAGCCACTAAAGGCATGGGTAATTTTTTAAACTTCATAATTTTAAAATCAATAATTTATAGCTCTATTATAACAAAACATCGCCAAATTGGCGATGCTGCATTATTTTAGTATAAAAATCAAACTAATGTCCGTGTGACAAAATATTACTTGCCAAATACATTAATAGCACGCCCACTATTAACCAAACAGAATGTATGAAAATATTTTTTTTATTTTCTCCGTGATGTAATTCCGGCATAAGATCGGCCGTAGCTAAATAAATAAAATTGCCGGCTGCAAAAGCAATCACTAAAGGAATAATTTTCTCTACGTTAGTCCCAAAAAAATAAAAAACTAAAGCGCCAAAAACTGCAATCAAGGCTGTCAATAAATTATATAAAATAGCTTTTGCTTTTGATAGACCAGCATAAAGTAAAACACCAAAGTCAGCAATTTCTTGTGGTATCTCATGCAAAATCACAGCTAAGGTGACCATCAAGCCTGCGTGAAAATCTAACATGAAAGCTGAGGCAATCAAAGCACCGTCAACAAAATTATGAATTCCATCTCCCACTAAATTTATCAGAGCTAAATTCTTTTTATTTTCTGTATCAGGTTTACCATGCTCGACGCAATGACAATGATGCCAATGAAAAACTCTTTCTAACAAAAAGAAAAAAACAATACTTATCAAAACTACTAAAAATATAGTGTGCGGATCATATTCGCTTTCTTCTATTGCTTCTGGCAACATATGCAACAACGCAACGGTTAACAAAGAGCCAGCTGCCAGACTAATTAATGCTTTTAAGAAGCTTTTTTTATTATTTTTTTTGAAAATAATAAAAATTCCTGTCAAAGAAATGGCACTAACTAGTAAGGTTGCTAAAATGATTTGTAATAACATGATGGATGTTTAATTTATAAAAACTATTTTTGTGAACTTGGCAAAAAATAACTAGCCAACCAATTAGCGATTGGCACTGCCAAAATAATACCTATGCTACCTAATAAAGTTCTAATTATTTCCGTAGAAACAACTTCATTATTTATAATTTGCCCCAAATTTAATCCCACGATATCACTTTGCGAAAATAAAATCAACAACGGCAAGGCCACTCCAGCATAAGCAAAAAATAAAGTATTAATCATGGAGGTAATATGATCAATGCCTATTTTTGAACTCATTTTATAAACTTGTTTTTTGGATAAGCTAGAATTAGCTTGCTTAATTTGTTCAACTGCTGATACCTGACTAATAATAACATCGTCTAACACGCCCAAAGTACCGATCATGATGCCAGCTAATAATAAACCTCTCAAATTTAAACTGCCTTGTGTCATCTCTAATAAGAAAATCGTCTCTTCACCAGCATAGCCACTCAATTGAGCAATCTCTGTAAAAAGTAAAGATAACCCAGCTACAAATAACAACGAAATAATTAGAGCAAGATTCGCCAAATGTGCTTTTTTATTAAAACCTTGAGTTAGATAAATGGAGAAAAACAAAATAACTACACCGCCAATTACACTAATTAAAACTGGATTCTGGCCAGCTAAAATTTGTGGGATGATAAATTTTATGATAACTAAAAAACTAATTATCAAAGCCAATAGAGACCTGAGCCCTTTCCAACGTCCTACGACCAAAACACTTAACACAAAAATAAAACCCAACCATAAAATAGAAGGCGTGCGATCATAGTCTAAAATAAAAAAGTTATCTACGCTATCTTCATTTAGACTATGGGACATGATTAATTTGTCTCCTACCTCATAAGCTCGACTAGAAAGAAATTGAAAATTATCAACTCCATTAAAAACAATCTCCTGATCCTCTAAACTACCTGACGTGGCTACTAATTTTAAATTTTGCTGGACAATAACTAAGCCTGACTCATCAACCACCTCTTTCTCTTCTAGAACCTCTATGACTTTGGCTTTAAAATTTTCCTCTTGATGCAAATCCTGAGCTAAAGTGGCAAGAGGTAAAAAGAATAAACTTAAAAATATAAATATAAATATTTTTTTCATAAAACAATTATTGCAAATACATAATGCCTTCTAAAACATGTTCGGCTGGAGCTGGATCCCCATCATCTGGCTCTATGGTTAAAACGTAAAAATCATAACTTGTTAAATCTACATCACTTGAGAAAACATTAAATTCATTTTCTCCTCGCTTAATCAATTTACCAGTACTAATAAAATCAAATGGCTCTTTTCTAACTATCCAACCTTCATAAAAATCTGTTCCTGTTGGTTCTAGCAGTTGATCAAGCTCCGCCAATAAACTATATAAACCATCTGTAAGTCCAGCTTGGGCTACACCAGCTGCTTGTCCTCCAGAAACATCAATCAGTTCTCCATAATAACTATAATTTATTTCTGCCACTTTGTTTTCTTCATCTTCAATTATGACATCTTCATCAACAAATCGTTCATCGGCCAGTGGATCAACTGGCAAAGTATTATCGACTTGAGCAGCTGGCGCAAAACAACCAGTCAAAAATAATGGCAATAACAATATAATAATTTTTTTCATAATTTTTTTCATAATTTTAATAAACTTAGTATAGCAAAAAAATACGTTAATTAAAATGATTTGCCAAAAATTTAATAATTAGCTAATATCTATATAAATAGTACAATCATTTTAAAAATCAGGGAGAAAACAATGCAAAATATTAAAGCGTTGTTAAACAAGATGATGATCATCGGCTTCTTGATGATAATTATGTTCAATGTTATTGGCATGGTTGACGAAGTATACTGCTTAATTACAGGAGATTCTTTCACACTTGAGCCAAGTCTTTGGCTAATAGACAGGCTCATGTCAATATTTGTCTAATAACAAACTCAAACATGAACCATCTCTAAGCTCGGTCTTCAAGATCGAGCTTTTCTTTTTAAAAACTATAAAATCCTGCATTATTGACAAATTGTCCAAAACATAATATTATAGCCAATTAAAAAGTACACTACATAATTCTCAAAAGACAAGGGAGGCATAATATGAACATCGTCAGAATAAAGTGCTCACATTTACTGGCCGTGTTGCTTGTGATAATGCTAACCAGGACTACAATTACTCTGGCTCAAGTACCGGCAAACAACTACATCATGTCAGCGTCAGAAGAAGTGCTAAGTAGCACCATCACCTATCATCCGGCGCCAAAGATCTCTCAAGATCTTCGTCAACTAATCGAAGCAGGGGTGTTTTTACTGCAAAAACATGAAGACCCTTCAATGGTATTTGGACTTGCCACTTTTGACATTACACAAGATGGAATTCCAGTGATAGGATTTTCAGAGCAAGCTCTGTTAGATCCCACTACAACCATGGAAGCTTTAATGATTGCTGTGTACCATGAATTTCGTCATTATGAACAATGGCGTGATCAGATGTTTGATCACCAGCATCACTACAAACCGCTGGGTTCTGATACTTTGACACCAGAAGAAGCAACGGCACATTTTTATGGTGAGATGGATGCCTTTTGTGTGACTACAGAATTTGTACAACTACAAGGTTGGATGAGTTTTAGTCTAGCATCTCGAATATACTCCGAACAGGGAGTAAAGGCATTCGCTAAACAACTTGTTGAAATCATGACAAAGGCGCCTAAGTTCAGTGACCATCATGAGCTACTGGCAGAACTGGCCGAAAATTGGGAAAATTAGCACTTCAATAAAGAGCGGTCCCTGACTGCTCTTTTCCTTTTTAAAAAAATCATCCGTATCCTAACCTTGACAAATCCAGTTTTCTAGTGTATAGTAGGCAATTACTAAGCTCTATTTAAAGAGCAGGATTCGAAACCTCTTGTTTTATGTATTATACGACCAGATGGAATATCGGGTCGTAATTTTTATACATTAAAGAAACAAGATGACAAAAACAACGCATAAAAGCTCGGGCTTTGCCGATTTAGGCATTTCTCCAGCTATCTTAAATCAATTGAATAAATTGAATTTTAATACCCCAACTCCTATTCAACATCGTGCTATCCCGATCGCTATCGGTGGTCAAGATTTGATGGGTATTGCTCAAACAGGTACTGGAAAAACCTTGGCTTTTGGTATTCCAATGCTCCAATATTTAGAAAAAAATGCTGGCGCTGGATTAATTCTTTTACCAACTCGTGAGCTAGCAGCTCAAGTAGATCAATCACTAAAAATACTTGGTCGTGCTTTTGGTTTACGAACTGCTATTTTAATTGGCGGCACTCCTCCCGGACCACAAATCAGAGCTTTGAAAAATAAACCACATATCATCATTGCTACTCCTGGCCGTTTGATAGATCATTTGGAACACAAAGACATGTCCTTGAGTAACGTAAGAATTTTAGTTTTGGATGAAGCTGATCGAATGTTAGATATGGGATTCGAACCACAGATTCAAAAAATTCTAGCTAGTATTCCTAAAACAAAAAGACAAACCATGCTATTTTCTGCTACTATGCCAGAAAAAATCACTAGAATGGCTAGAAATTATATGCGCTCACCACTACGCGTAGAAGTAGCTCGTGCTGGTACCACTGCCAAAAGTATTGAACAGGAAATGTTTATCGTTCCTAAAGATAAAAAACTCTCTTTGTTAAATGAAATTCTAAGTGAATATAAAGGACGCGTCCTTATTTTTAGTCGTACTAAACATGGCGCTAAAAAAATCACTAAAGCTGTCCAAAATTTAGGACACAAAGCCGCTGAAATTCATTCTAATAGATCTTTAACCCAACGAGCCAAGGCTCTAAAGGATTTCAAATCTGGTTTTAGCAAAATTTTAGTCGCTACCGACATTGCTTCACGTGGCATTGATGTTCAAGATATAGAATTGGTCGTTAATTTTGATTTGCCAGAATGCTCTGAAGACTATGTCCATCGTATTGGCCGTACTGCTCGAGCAGGTAAAAGTGGCAAGGCTATTTCATTTGCTGTGCCAGAACAAAAAAGAGATATTTTGGCTATTGAGCGTTTAGTTAGAATAAAACTTCCGATCATGCCCTTGCCAGAAATGAAACAACACATTTCTATGCCTAGAGATGATAGACGTCCAAGACAATTTAACTCTTCCCGAAACAAAGCTAGTACTAAACCACGTAAACCAAGAATAAATTCTGATTCTAAAAATAGTCGTCGTCGACCATTTAAACGTAAACGCAGAAGCAACAATTACTCCAAATAAAAAAACGTCCCTACTGGGACGTTTTTTAGTTGCAAATTTATTTTGCTTTATTGTGTTTCTTGGCTGCTTTTTCTTCTAGCATTACTCTCTTTATTTCTAGTCTTTTGGCAGTCTTGCGAGAGCGTGATTTCTGCACTCGGCCTACTGCGTGTAATCTTTTTGCCATAATATAAATGTTATTTTATAGATTATAAGCTATTCTAGCTGATTTTGACAATAAAATCAAGGGATAGATAATCAATTATTTTTTATATGTTAATCTTGAAAAAGCTCACTTTGGATAACGCAAACTTCAGTGCTCCCTGTAGTTTCACCATCCCAATAAA
>CAZXZY010000004.1:0-41783 GCA_964645825.1 uncultured Gammaproteobacteria bacterium | reverse complement strand
CCTTTAAAATCTTCGGCTAGCTCATCAATGATTGGTCCTTGCATTTTACAAGGTCCGCACCATGGAGCATAAAAATCCACCAAGACCACGCCCTTGAATTCTTTTACTTCGCTTGCGAAATTTTGATCATTTAATTCTTGTGCCATATGTTTTTTATTAATTTATTAAAAATTTAATTAACGTCAAATAAAATATCTATTAATTTTTCCATCTCTTTTTTATCAGTAACTTGTTTACCATCAAAACAACCATGCACCTTATCATTAATTAACATTTTAGTTACCGAGCTTAAAGAAGCGCGAGCAGCTAGAACGACTCTAACTATCTCCTCTATTTCTCGTTTTTCTTGATACATCTTCTCTATAGACCTTACCTGACCCTCTATTCGATGTAAACGAGCTAATATTTTTTGTGGATCACATTTATTTTCCATGTTTTTTCTTTATTTATACCCCCTATGGGTATTATAACACACCTCCTTACTTTGTCCAGCCTCCTTTTAATAAAAAATCATGCCAAGATGAAGCCTAGACATGATTTATTGCTGCAACTTAGTATAGGTGCATTTTGTACAAAATATTCAGGATCAAATATTTGACCTGTTTTTCTAGGCACATTAGAGCCACTAGCACAAAGATCAATGCCCACCTTCTTTCTATTGCTGTTGGCACACTAAACATAATAAGCCTCCAAAAAATGTACATATATCACTATTAATTATACATATTGAACTTTAAATTGTCATATTTTAGAATATTAAAGCTAAGATTAGCACAAATTTTTATTAACGCCCCCTATCTCCTTGACAAAAATATGATTATATGCTATGGTTATATAATTAATGAACATTTAACAAAAAATAAGGAGGGCATTATGAGACCTACTCATGTAAAAACCAAAAAGTGGTTCACTTTTGTCCCAGCCATGATAACTCTGGTAGCCTGTGTAGGTCTTGCTTGGCCCGCAGCCATGAGCTGGAAGTTCAGCTTCATGAGCAATATGTCATTTTTTGCTGCTACAGCCAATGAGAGCATGGTGAAGAACGGAGAACAGTTCTGGCTGCAAATCGCTGTGCTCATTGGTCTGACTGTGCTTCTACTGGCAATTGGAGCTCTTTTCTTCTTCTGCCTATCAGTGATCTTCAAGGAAGTTGGAAAATGGGCTACTAAGTAACTCACACCCACTCGTTTTTGCTACATGCAAAGACGTTTGGGTGTTTTTTATCTAAAAAAACAGACAACTAAATGTCTGTTTTGGCTAGTACTAGCATAAATATCATTATTAATTCCGTGTAGAAAGTTTAATCATTTTCATCCTCTATCTCGCCCACTAGCTCCTCTAACAAGTCCTCCATGGTCACTAATCCTATCACTTGATCCTCGTTTTTTCTCTTAATAATGGCCATGTGGCTATTATTTTGTCTCATTTTAGCAAAAATTTTATCTATTTTGGTATTTTCGCTTATTTCTAATATCGGTTGTACAAAATTTTCCAGTGGCTCCTCTCTTTTGTCACTATTTAAAACTTTCATGACATCAGAAACATGAATATAGCCAATAATATTGTCTTTGCTATTACTATAAACTGGGTAGCGACTTAAACCTTCTTGAGCTATAAAATAAGACACCTGATCAATGGCGGCATCTTTATTTAAAACCGCTACTTTATAAAAAGGGGTCATTACATCTTTTACTATTTTATCATTAAAAGATAAAACATTCATGATCATTTCATGTTCTTCGAAGTCAATCACACCCTCCTCTACCGCTAAACGACTAAGGGCCTTAAATTCTTTTTCTGATACTATCTCTGGTTGCGCTCCTTTAGTCAAAATAAATAGAGTCTTTTCCATTAATAAGACTATTGGGAAACACATTCCTTGTAGAAAATAGACTGTGGGCGCAAAAAATAAGGCCATTTTAGAGGCGTGAATTTGAAACCAAGCCTTGGGGTACATTTCACCGAATATTAGCACCAAAATAGTCATAACACCGGTTGCAATACCAGCGCCAGCTGAACCAAATTTTTGTATAGCCCATAAAGTAGCTAAGGAAGCGGCACCAATATTCACTAAATTATTGCCTAATAAAATAATAGCTAATAAACGACGCTTATTATTTAATAATCTCTGTAATAATTGGGAGTGCTTTTTTCTAGCTAAAACTAGCGATTTTACCTTGGCAGAGGAGAGTGAAAACATAGCAATTTCCATGCCAGAAAACCAACCAGATAAGGCTATCAAAAATATAAGAAATGCTAATGTCATGTTTTTATTTACCAAAAAAATACCTACAAAATAGGTATTGCTATTTATAGATTAATTATTTGTTTCTTCTTGGGGGTCCGGCTCTTCTAAATTGTTCATATTTATATTTTAGCAAATTTTTATATTTAAGTCACGAATCAAGCTGGTGTCCTCACTAGGAATCGAACCTAGATCTAAGCCTTAGGAGGGCTTCGTTCTATCCATTGAACTATAAGGACCTAAAAAAATACGAATTTTAACTGAAAAATATATAGCACACTAGCCATCGTGTTATAACTGCCTGTCTTGAGCGTAGTCGAAAAAAACCATAAGGACATAAAAACACCCGCGTTCTTAATAATGTTTATGCCTTTTTCTTTGATATTAAATAAAATAATGTGTCGTAAAATATTAAAATATTTGACTTAAAAAATTAAACTTACTGTCCAGTAGGTACAAAATAGCGAAGATAATCAAAAATCCAAGAGACAAGAGTATTGATTTTTTAATGTCGCTCTTCAAAAACATTATTTTATCCATAGTTCTTTTTTAATTTTTTAAAAACATCAATATTGTATTATAAGTTACCAAAAAAGTCTATCTTGTTTATAAATTATTAGTAAAAAACTCTTTGACTTTTTCAAAGTTTTACCTTAAGATAAACAAGCTTACAATTCATAATCTAAACTTTATGTTTAATAAAAATCAACCAGCACATCAAACAAAAAGCATTGAAACGATCATCGGACCATCCGTTAAAGTAGAGGGGGACTTCAAGGGAGAAGGGGATTTGGTGATTGAAGGAATGTTAGTTGGTAACTTAACAACTAAAAATAACTTAAAAATTGGACAAAACGCTGTTGTTCAAGCTGAAGTAAAAGCTAACAACGCTTTTATCTCTGGCAAAGTAAAGGGCAACCTTATTATAAAGGGTAAACTAGAAATTACTAGCACCGCCATTATTGTGGGTGATATCAAGGCACAAATTATCTCTATTGAAAGTGGTGCTTTGGTTCAGGGTGCTCTTAATATGCCAGTAGGAGAAATCAAACTTGAGCCTGAAGAAGTAGTTGAGCCAAAAATCAAAGAGCTCAAAAAAGAGCCTGAAGAAAAAATAGAAGAAAATAAATAAAGGAGAGTATGTATCTTTATATTTACGATTCTTTTTTGAATCATAAAAAATATAACGATCTCCTAATTAAAATCGAAAAGCGAATTACCGACTTAGGAATCAAAGGCAAGGTAGCTCGACTATCTGTGCTCAAAAACATGAAGGAGTTGATCCTTGATGGGGTTAAGGATGGAGTACAAACCGTCGTGGTTATTGGTGATAGCCAAAGCTTTGCTAAAGTCATCAACATCGTAGCCGATCTTGATGTCACTTTAGGTTTGGTACCAGTAGACAATAGCAGTGCTATCGCTAAGGTTTTAGGAATCCCACCTGGAGTGTTGGCTTGCGATGTATTAGCTTCTCGTATCATCAAAAAAGTAGACCTAGGAAAAATAAACAACCACTACTTCATTAACAATGCAGAAATTATAAACGGCGATGTGGTGATTGAATATGACAACTTTAAAATTACCCCCACTACCACTGAAAATAAAATTACCCTCTATAATTTCGCCGGCAACAACAACGTTAATGTTAGCTCTAAACCAATTGATGGTATTCTAGAGGCTGTTATAGTGCCGGTCAAATCTACTATGTTCGGTAAAAAATCCATCCCCGAAACCGTATTACCTTTTACCAAAATAAAAATAGGCAGTAACTCTGAGGAGCAGGTTTCTATCGTGACAGACGAGCAGATCATCATGAAAACTCCGGCTGACATTTCAGTCACGCCAGAAAAATTAAAAATAATCGTCGGTTCTGATCGACAATTTGAATAATAAAAGACCGCTCGTAATAGGCGGTTTTATTATTGACAAAATTATTAAAACACACTAAAGTGCTATATTAACTGAACATTCCAAAACACAACAGGAGCCAGTGATGAATACACAAAAAGGACACAAGAAGCTATGGTGGCTTTTGGTCTTTGGCCTTTTATTGTTTGTGGTCGTGATTCTTTTCAGCATTCCAACGGCTGAGCAAGCCGCCGGAGCTGTGGATCTTCCTACATACACAGTCATGAAACCCAGCCAACCATCTGTGGGTCATAAAATGATCTTTTTAAGAGACCCTCAAGACAAATGGTCAATTACCATGGTCAATGCCAACGAAAACAAACTACACTTATTACGAGTGATGTCTGGCAGTAATGTTGGTAGCAAACCTACGGGGTACTTTACCGTATTACCTGGAGACACGATACGGTGTAAAGAAAACTCAGTTTGTGTATCTTTCTTTGTTTATGATGAACAACACAAACAAATAGGGTGGGTTGGTGATTTTAAAATTCGCTAAGCAAAAAAGACGTCTGACAAAGACGTCTTTTCTATTTGTATAAATTTGGTTTATTTTGTGTCTACAACTTCAACTTCATTTTTCTTTTTCTTCTTAAATCCCAAAACCATGTATTGTTGGAAAATTGAGAATAGTGTGGTTAACAACCAGTATAGTGTTAGTCCGGCTGGAAAACGAGAACCAATTAAGATGGTGATGATCGGTAAGAAGTAAGTCATTTGATTCTGCATAGCAGAGGCCGCGTTTTTGGATTTACTCTTACTCATCATCATCTTTGATTGCCAGAATTGAGCACCGCCCGCTAGCACTGCTAATGGAATGCTTTTGTCAGCTAAATTTAAAAATCCAAAAGCAATTGGTTCCAAGGTCATTGGATTGGCTACAAAACTATACAAAGAAGCACTATCAAAGATGGCCCCTTCTTTTAATTCATTAAAAAATACTCGGTAGATAGCAAACAAAAATGGCAACTGCACCAACATTGGTAAACAAGAACCAAAAGGATTTATTTTTTTCTCTTTATATAGGGCCATAATCTCTGGCCCCATTTTTTCTTTTTCGTCTTTATATTTTTCTTTGATCGCTTCTATCTCTGGCTGAATAGTTTGCAAAGATTTTTGTGACTTAATTGCTTGCTTGGATAGGGGATACAAAATCAAGCGAACGATGATGGTCAAAAATACAATCGCCACACCGAGGTCTTGCCAAGAAATAGTATTGTATAAAAAAACCAATAAATTAAAAATTGGTTGGTAAAAAATAGTAAAGAAAATGTTCATGTTTTTTGTTTAATAAATAATTGAATGTTTATATTATACAGGATGTCTTACTTATGATAAAGGGTCGGAGCCGCCTTTTGACCAAGGATGACAACGAATAATTCGCCACATGCCCTTAAGGCCTCCTTTTATGACCCCATACTTTAAAACTGCTTGATAGGCATATTCAGAGCAATGTGGTTCAAACTTACAGTAGCCAACTGGATATCGCTCTTTAAACCATCCTGTATCTGGTGATAGTGTCTTCTGGTATAGTTTAATAATTGCTAATAAAAATATTTTGAGTGGTTTTTCTAGAAAATAATATATTTCACTTAGCTTCATAGGCTTTTATTTTTGTAAAGGCAAACTTAAATTGCTTTATAATTGTTGGGAAATCTAAATCCAAAGCTCTTTTCTTAGCAATGATTAAAATAGCATAATTTTCGCTAATATTAGGCAAAAAACTATTTATCGCTTCACGCATCTGTCTTTTTAGCTTATTTCTTACTACGGCGCTTTTGTCTACTTTGGTAGACACAACAAAGCCTATTTTTGTTTGTGTTTCCTTGGTTTTTTGAAATTTAAGCACAAATTCCGGCAAAAAAAACGTCTGACCCTTTTGGGTCAAACTTTTTATCTCGGTTTCTTTGTGTAATCTATAAGCAGCTGGTAGCATAGCGCTTAATAAAATAATAAAAACCCACTAAACAGCTAGGCTAGCTCGTCCTTTGGTGCGTCGTCTTTTGATAACATTACGACCACCTTTTGTTGCCATTCTTGATCTAAAACCATGGGTTTTAGCTCTTTTTCTTGTTTTTGGTTGGTATGTTCTCTTAGTAGCCATTTATTTATAATGAAATTCTTAAAATTGAACTGCTTTAAGATAACACATTTTTATTGTTTTGGCAAGGAATAATATTATCCACATTCACCCACACTTTATTCACATATTATCAACTTATCAGCGTATTTCAGTAAAACATTATTTATGGTATATTGTATAATATCAATTAAAAATAGAGGAAAAACCAAAAAAATATGAGTAATTACGATAAAGATTGGCAAAGTGTTTTGGGTGAATTAGAGTTGCTAATTAGCCGAGCAAATTTTACCACTTGGTTTAAAAATACCTTTATTTTAGAAAATAACGAAAAAGATGTGGTAATTGGGGTGCCAAACGCTTTCACTAAGGTTTGGTTAGAAAAAAAATACCACAAAGACATTGTTAAGGCGCTAGAAAACGTTTTATCAAAAAGTAATCTACAGGTTATCTACAGGGTCTCTACCACAGAAAATTCCTTTAATATTAGCAAAAAAACAACAAATTCTGCACAAAAACCAACAGAGCCTGTGAATAACTTTGGTAGTGTTAAAACAAGTAATAAATTTGGCCTAAATCCAAAATACACCTTCCAAAGCTTTGTTGTTGGTCCTGGTAATGAACTAGCCCAAGCCGCTGCCCAAGCCGCTGCCAAAAAACCTGGCGAGTTATACAATCCCTTGTTTATCTATGGTGGAGTCGGCCTTGGTAAAACCCACCTAGTTCAAGCTGTTGGAAACTATATTTTAGCTAAGGATAGCACAAAAAAGATACTCTACATTAATAGTGAGAAATTTACCAACGACTTTATTTACGCTATTAAAAACGGAAAAACCGAGCAATTTAAGCAAAATTATCGTGATGTAGACGTCCTACTAATAGACGATATTCAATTTATAGCCGGAAAAGAGCAGACTCAAGAGGAGTTTTTTCACACTTTTAACGCCCTACATCAAAACAATAAACAAATTGTCATCTCCTCTGATCGACCACCAAAGGCTATACCAGCCATTGAAAGTCGTTTGATTTCTCGTTTTGAGTGGGGAATGATCGCTGATATCTCCTTTCCAGACCTAGAAACCCGCATGGCCATCCTAGAAATCAAGTGTCAGGAAAAAAACTGCCTTTTAGATGAGACAATTATCACTTATATTGCTGAAAATATTCAAAACAACATTAGGGAGCTTGAAGGGGCCCTTAATAGAATCATCGCCTTTCATCAATTAAATAATACTAAACCCACACTAGAAAGTGTGCGGTCAATTTTAGGTGGAATTTCAGCTAATCCAAAAAAGGCTGGCTTAACTGTAAAAAGATTAATGGCGGTCATTATAGATTTTTATGGTATTTCTCTGGATGAGTTGTTGGGCGCCAGCCGAAAAAAAGAGCTAGTTGTCCCACGTCAAATAACAATGTTCTTAATGCGGGAGGAATTAAAATCCTCTTACCCTAGCATTGGTCAGAGTCTCGGGGGCAGGGACCACACCACTGCCATGCACGCCTGCATTAAAATAACAAAAATTATAGAGGTTGATAATAAAATAAAAAACGATGTAGCTGTTTTGCGCCAAAAAGTATATGAATAACTTGTTGAAAACTTTTGGGTAACACTCAAACGACATGTTAATAAAAAACGTACTTGCCCACAGCAAAATTTAAAATAAAAAAACTTATCAACAAAATCAAAAAACACGCACTTGTTATCAACGACTTATACATAGCAACAAAAAACACGCTTTCCAAAAAAACCCTAACAAAAAATAGTAAAATCAAAACCTTATCAACATATCAACAGTGCTTACTACTATTACTATATATATAAATAAATAACTTATAATATTATGAAGCTAAGTTGCACACAAGAAAACTTAAACAAGGGACTAGGATTGGTGTCACACATTGCAAATAAGAATAGTAATCTGCCAATTTTAAACAACGTTCTTTTAAAGGTTGCTAAAAGCGGACTAACACTTATTACCACTGATTTAGAAATAGGTATAAAGGTTTTTGTAAGAAGTAAGGTTGAAGAGGAGGGTGAGTTTACCGTGGCTGCTAAATTACTAAATGAATTTGTTGGTTTATTATCAAGAGAAAACATAAATATAGAACTAAAGGATGAAGATTTATACATCAGAAGTCAGAATCAAGACACAAACATTAAAGGCTTAGGGGCGGAGGACTTCCCACTTATTCCAGAAATTGAAAAAGAAAATGAAGTTGAATTAAATGTTGGAGAATTTAAAAGGGCCTTAAACCAAGTTATTTTTGCTGCGTCCTTAGATAATTCTCGAGTGGAAATAAACGCGGTTAATTTTAATTTTACCAAAGACGAATTAATTTTAGCCGCTACCGACAGTTATCGTTTGGCTGAGAAAAAAATCAAGATAAGTAACGGGCAAGAAAAAGAACTTATTGTACCACTAAAAACAATTCAAGAACTAGTTAGAATTTTAAATGACCAACCAGAGCAAAAACTGAAGATTTATTTTAATGAAAATCAAATAATGTTTGTTTTTGATGGAGTTGAATTGATTTCTCGTGTAGTAGAGGGGCGTTACCCCGACTACCAACAGATCATTCCCAATGAGTTTGTCACCACCGCCAAGTGCGAAACAAACAAGTTGATTCCAGCTATAAAGTCCGCGGCCCTGTTTTGCAAACAAGGAATAAACGATGTTCGATTGAGTTTTTCCGATAATGAGATTGTGGTTGCAGCTGCCTCATCTGGGGTTGGTGAAAATATTATCAAGGTTCCAGCTGAAATAAAGGGGGATGATAATGATATTGTTTTTAATTTTAGATATTTATTAGATGGCTTAAATAATTTAGGTAAACAAGACGTTGTCTTTAGTATTAACAACAACGCATCACCTGGCTTACTGAAAACCAAGGACGAGAGCAACTATGTTTATTTGATTATGCCGATTAGACAATAAAATGATTTCTTTTTTACAGGGCAAAATTTTATTAAAAAACGAAAAAGATATAATTTTAATAGTTAACCATGTTGGTTACAGGGTTTCTTTAGGTCCGATTTTTTTAGAACAACTAAAAGAGGAGCAAGAGCTTAAGCTTTTTATTCACACCCATGTTAAAGAAGACCTACTTGATTTGTATGGCTTTAAAACCATTGAAGAGCTAGACTTTTTTAAACAACTAATCTCTGTCTCTGGGGTGGGGCCGAAAAGTGCTGTGAACATTTTAGGTTTAGCCAAGCTAGACGACCTAAAGAAGGCGATTACTAGTGGTGACCCAAGTATTCTACGGCAGGTTTCTGGCATTGGTAAGAAAACAGCCGAGAGGTTAGTGCTTGAATTAAAAGAAAAAATAATAACTGACATTTCAGAAGGGTTTGTTTTCAATAAGGACGATGAACAGGTTGTAGAGGCGCTTGTGTCTCTGGGCTACAAAGAAAAAGACGCAAAAGAGTTAATAAAAGACTTGGAGTTCGAGGGTGATTTAGCTTCTAGGGTTAAAACCGCACTTCAGTCGATGAATAAATAACACATGTTGGTTTCTAGAGATGTTTTAAATCATGATAATTTTTTGGCTGAGGAATTTGTTTCCGGTGCTTTTTTACAAGGCACCATTTGGAAGGATTTTTTAGAGGCGCAGAAAAAAGCTGTTTGGCAATTAACAGTTACCAGAGACGCTGGTGATGTTTTAGCGGTCTGTGTTTTGTATGAAAACAAGCTCTGGTTTGGTAAAAGCTATTTATACGCACCAAAAGGACCTGTTTTTTCTAACAACTTAACAGAGGATGAAAAACAAGAAGCACTTAGTTTAATTTTGTCGCAAATAAGAGATATTACAATTGCCACACATCAATACGAAGAGATTTTTTGTAAATTAGAGCCAAGTCAAAAAACACCAACCCCTCCCGAGCTACACAACGATGTTATGATTCAGCCACAAGACACGCTGATTTTGGATCTAGGAAAAGACGTGCAACAATTATTAGCTGAGATGCACCCTAAGACCAGGTATAACATAGCACTGGCAAACAAAAAAGGGGTTAAGATTAGAGTTGGACAACGAAAAGAAGATGTGAAACATTTTTTAAGATTAATAAACAAGACCGCTTCTCGACAACAGATCAGCGCACACCCAGAGAACTATTATAAATTATTATGGGGAAGCTTATTAAAAAATAAAAGTGGCAAAATATATTTAGCCGAAATAGATGGAAGGGTTGTGGCTGCTAACATGATGATCGAGTTTGGCAATGTGGCCACTTATTTACATGGAGCATCTGATTATAGTTTTAGAAAGTTTATGGCTCCTCACCTATTGCAGTGGCAGGCCATTAAAGACGCCAAAGAGAATAATTTCGAGATTTATGATTTCTGGGGTATAGCACCAAGTGATGGTAGTAAACCAAAGTGGGAGGGCTTCACTAGATTTAAAAAAGGTTTTGGTGGTCGTGAAATTAATTCTCCCGGCACTAAGATTTTCGTTTACAATAGACAGTGGTATAATTTTTATGTGCTCGCTAAAAAAATAAAGAGTATTATTAAAAAATAATAATATGAATAAATTTGAAACAACGCTTCAAAAAGCAGGTGAGGAGCACAGCGGGATTAAAGATTTACTTGATGGTGGCTTTGTGTTGGACTCGGAGTCTGATGTGGAGCACGATGTTTATACTGGTAAATGTCTTGTCTGCGCTAAAGAATTTTCCATACATGTAGCCAAGGGATTTAAGGGTACTGACAAGAAAAACTTAGACCAAGTAACCCAAAAAATCTTAGAGAGTAAAAAGTGTCAGCTTTGTCGTGAAAAATAATGATAAAAAAAATAATTAAAAAATTATTGCCAGCAAATGTTTTGAGCTGTTATCACTGGTCTCTAGCGCGATTAGCCGCTTTTTTATTTGGACACCCGAGTAAAAAATTAATCGTCATCGGTGTTATTGGAACAAATGGCAAAACAAGCACGGTAAACATAATTTCTCAACTATTAGAAAGCTTGGGCTACAAAACAGGCCTGACTTCAACTGTAAATTTTAAGATTGGTAAAAAGGAGTGGCTTAATGATAAAAAAATGACCATGCTTGGTCGTTTTCAAACCCAAGACACCTTGAGACAAATGGTTAAAGATGGTTGTCAGTACGCGGTGATAGAAAGTTCATCACAAGGCGTTGATCAATTCCGTCACTTGGGAATAAATTATGACGCAGTAGTTTTTACCAACCTTACACGAGAGCACATTGAGGCTCATGGTGGTTTTGAAAACTATCGAGCTGCTAAAGAAAAACTTTTTAAACATCTAGCTAAAAGCAAAAATAAAAAAATAAATAATAAAATAAGTAAAAAAATAATCATCAGCAATGCCGATGATCAAGAAACGGAAAGATTGGAAAAAATCAAAGTTAATAAATTTTTTACTTATAGTTTCAAAAATAAGTCTGATTTGCAAGCAAGAAATTTAGATTTAAAAAATGGCCTAGTGAACTTTGAAGTAAACAATAAAAAAATATCTACTAATTTTTTAGGAGAGTTTAATGCTTACAATATTTTAGCTGGCTTAGCAGTAATTAAAGCCTTGGACTTGGATTTTGATAATATTGAAGTAGGAAAATTAAAAGGCGTGCCTGGCCGACAAGAATTTATCGATAATAAACAAGACCTTAAAGTCTTAGTGGATTACGCACCAGAGCCAATTGCTTTAAAAAATCTCTATACAGCTCTTAAGGAGCTCCAATATAACAAGTTGATCCATGTGTTGGGTTCTTGTGGTGGTGGCCGTGACAAGGAGCGTCAGTTGATCCTAGGGCAAATGGCAGGACAAGTGGCCGACATAGTTGTTGTCACTAATGAGGATCCATATGACGATGACCCACAGCAAATTATCGACAAAGTAGCCACTGGTGTTAAGAATAAAGAAGAGGATAAAAATTTATTTAAAATATTAGACAGAAAAGAGGCTATAAACAAAGCTTTAAGCTTAGCTGAAGCCGGAGATTTAGTCTTGATTACTGGTAAAGGTGCAGAACAGGCCATTTGTGTGGCTAACAATAAAAAAATTCCCCACGATGATCGACAAGTGGTAAAAGAATATTTTCAAAATTTAAAATAAAAAACCACTAAAAAATAAATTTATGTTTCATGAAAAACACTCGCGAACAATACTCAAATCCATCACTTGGCGCTTAGTTGCCTTTGGTGCTACCGTCATTGTCTTACAATTAATGATTAATGATTGGCAGACATCGTTAATACACTCAGTTATCATTCACTCTGTCAAAACCGTCTTATATTATATCCATGAGAGATTGTGGAATATAAGTAACTTTGGTCAGGAATTGAAAGCAAAATAAGAGGTTTTTTATTAAATTTATTAGTAAAAACAAGCTTTCTACGTGGTTTTGGAGGATAAATGTGGATAACTTGAGGGTAAGTAGTCACTTTTGTGTATAAAACAGCTGAAATTAGGGCAAAGTTTAAGATAATTTGACAAATGATAGAAAGTACATCTAGGTTGTTTGTGCTAATATTAGCTAATAAGTTTAAAAAAATAAGAAAATTAGCAATTTTAGATATTCGTTATTGACAAAGTCTATTTTTTCTTGTAATATACACTCATGTTAATTTCCCTGACTAACCAAGTTTAGTCTTAAATTAAACAAGCTGACCTCAAAAGCAAACGAGGTGAGTTTATTTTTTGCGCAAATTTTTTGTTTTAAAGTAACCCGGGGTCTTTTTTGGTCCCACTTAACAATTATTTTTTTGAACTTCTATGTCTCAAGTTAAAGCCCGCCCAAAGACACGTAAATTTTTCACAGACTTACGAGAGGCCATTCCTTTAACGGATTTGGTGGAAATCCAAAAAAAATCATACGACTGGTTTTTTAAGGAAGGTTTAAAGGAATTATTTGAAGAGATTTCTCCGATCAAAGATTTTATTGGTCGTGATTTAGAATTGTATTTATTGGATTATTATTTAGACGAAGCAAAGTTTGATGAAGTCACTGCTAAAGCCAAGAACACAACTTACGAAGCTCCATTGAGAGTGAACGTTCGTTTGACCAACAAAAAAACCAACGAACTAAAAGAGCAGGAAATTTATTTAGGTGATTTTCCTGTCATGACTGACCGTGGTACTTTTATTATCAATGGTGTAGAGAGGGTTGTTGTTTCTCAATTGATTAGAAGTGCTGGCGTTTTCTTTACTTCACAAATTCTACGTGGTCGTCGTTATTATGGTGCCAAGATTATCCCAAATCGTGGGGCTTGGTTAGAAATTGAAACCGATGCCAACAATATAATCTATGTTAAGATTGATCGAAAACGTAAGGTGCCAATTACAGCATTATTACGTGCTTTTGGTTATGCCACTGATGAAGAAATTATTGATTTATTCAAAGACGTTGATACTCATCCGGAAGTAAAATTTATTCAAAGTACATTGGACAAGGATATTTCCCACAATGAAGCTGAAGGCTTGAAAGAAGTTTACAAGCGTATTCGCCCAGGCGACCTGGCTACTGTTGATAATGCTCGATCTTTGATCCATTCTATGTTCTTCAATTTTGATCGTTATGATTTTGGACGTGTTGGTCGCTACAAGATTAATGCTCGTTTTAGTTTGGATATTCCAAACAATAAAGAGACCAGAGTTTTACGTCGCGAAGATTTAATTTTAGTGATTGCTGAAATCGTTAAATTAAATTTGTCTCAGGCTGAGCCAGACGATATTGATCATTTGGGAAATCGTCGTGTAAGAGCGGTTGGTGAATTAGTCCAAAATAAATTCCGCGTTGGTTTGGCTCGAATGGAAAGAATTGTTCGTGATCGCATGAGCACTCTAGACATAAATAATATTACTCCAAATCAACTTATTAACGCTCGTCCAGTCATTGGCTCCATCAAAGAGTTTTTTATGAGCTCTCAACTGTCTCAGTTCATGGACCAGGTTAATCCACTAGCTGAGCTTGAACATAAACGTCGTTTGTCTGCTATGGGTCCTGGTGGCTTGTCTCGTGAAAGAGCTGGTTTTGAAGTTCGTGATGTACATCGTACTCACTATGGTCGTATTTGTCCGATCGCTACTCCCGAGGGTCCAAATATTGGTCTAGTTGGTCACTTGTCAGCTTATGCTCGAGTAAATGATTTTGGATTTATCGAAACCCCATTTAGAAAAGTTTATCATGACGTAGAAAATGATCCAAAAATGACAGCTGGTAAGATTGCCCGCGTTGATATAAAAAATATTATAAAAGCAGGCGATGAAATTACAGATAAGATTGCCAAAGAATTAACCAAAGAAAAAGACCTGGAAACTATTGCTATTAAGCCGGTTGTTACAAATGAAATTACTTATTTAGATGCTTTCGAAGAGGAAAGATATAATACTGTAGCTGCCACAACATCCCTTGATGAGGATGGACACTTTTTAAGTGATTTTGCAGAAATTAGAATCAACGGTGCGCCTGGTTTTGATAAGGTAGAAAAAATTGATTTGATGGACGTAGCACCAAATCAAATTATTAGTATTGCCACTTCATTAATTCCTTTCTTAGAACATGATGACGCGGTACGTGCTTTGATGGGAACAAACATGCAACGACAAGCAGTGTCCCTGATTCGCCCTCAAGCCCCTATTGTGGGAACCGGTGTCGAAGCTAGGGCTGCTCAAGACTCAGGTCAAGTTGTAGTTGCCAAAGAAGACGGTGAGATTAGTTACGTTGATGGCCATCGTGTAGAAGTTACTAATAAAGATGGTGTGGCTGCTACATATACATTACAAAAATTTGCCCGTTCCAATACTTCAACCAGTATGAATCAACATCCGATTGTTGATAAGGGCGACAAAGTCAAAAAACTACAACCAATTGCTGATGGCGCTGCTACTGATCAAGGTGAGTTGGCTTTAGGACAGAATATGTTGGTCGCTTACATGACCTGGGATGGTGGTAATTATGAAGATGCTATTTTGATTTCGGAACGGGTAGTTAAAAATGATAATTACACCTCTATTAGCATCGAAGATTATTCTATCGATGTTCGTGATACAAAATTAGGACCAGAACAAATCACTCGCGATATTCCAAACATTAGCGAAGAAAAATTAAAGGATTTAGACGAAGAGGGTGTTGTGCGTATTGGCGCTAACGTTTCTTCTGGAGATATTTTAGTTGGTAAAATTACACCAAAAGGTGAGACAGAGTTATCGGCTGAAGAAAAATTATTAAGAGCTATCTTTGGTGAAAAAGCCAAGGATGTTCGTGATAGTTCTTTGTACTTAAAACACGGAGAACGCGGTAAGGTAATTGATGTCAAAGTCTTTTCTCGTGACAATGGCGACAAGTTACCAGCCGGCGTAATCAAAACCGTTCAAACTACCATCGCTCAATTACGTAAGATTCAAGTTGGTGATAAGATGGCTGGACGTCATGGTAACAAGGGTGTTATTTCCCGTGTTATTCCAGAAGCAGACATGCCTTTCTTGGAAGATGGTACACCAGTTGATATTGTTTTGAATCCACTTGGTGTTATTTCCCGTATGAACTTGGGGCAATTATTAGAAACTCATTTAGGCTTAGCTGCTCGTACACTAGATTATAAGGTTGCTACTCCTGCTTTGAACGGTGTGACTGAAGAGAAAATTAGAGAAGAGCTGGAAAAAGCAGGTTGGCCAGCTGATGGTAAGTTGCAACTTTTTGATGGACGAAATGGTGAGCCTTTCCATCACAAGACAACTGCTGGCATAGCTTATATGTTAAAACTAAATCACTTGGTGGAAGAAAAAATTCACCAACGCTCTATTGGACCTTACTCCTTAGTTACTCAACAACCATTGGGTGGTAAGGCTCAGTTTGGCGGACAAAGATTTGGTGAGATGGAAGTTTGGGCCCTGGAAGCTTACGGTGCATCAAACACCCTGCAAGAGATTTTGACCATCAAGTCTGACGATGTGCCAGGTAGATCTAAGGCTTATGAGTCCATTATTAAGGGCGAGCCTATTAATCGTTTAAATATTCCAGAATCTTTCAATGTTTTAGTTAGAGAATTGAAAGGCTTAGGATTAGATGTTGAACTTATTGGTCAACGCGAGAAAAAAGTCGAGTCAGTAGAAGACGAAACTACTAAAACTTTAGCCGAAGAGGCTCCAGTATTAATAGATGCTACTAGTGTTCCAGCAGAAGAATCAGCTGACAAATAAAAACACAGACTTGTAATCTTTTTAAATGTAAATTTTTAAATTAAAATTATGCCCACTCCTTCATCAACAAAAACAACCTTCATGATACCAGAACAAAGTACTGTTTTGGAGTTTGATGCTATCAAATTAAAATTAGCATCCCCTGAAGACATTCATGAGTGGTCTCATGGTGAGGTGGTAAAGCCAGAGACTATCAACTACCGCACTCAGAAGCCGGAAAAAGACGGTTTGTTTTGTGAAAAAATCTTTGGGCCATCAAAAGATTGGGAATGTTATTGTGGTAAATATAAAAGAATACGTTATAAAGGTACTACTTGTGATAAGTGTGGTGTAGAAGTTACTCGTGCCATTGTTCGTCGTGAACGCATGGGTCATATTGATCTGGCTGCTCCAGTTTCACATATTTGGTTTCTACGCGGTATTCCATCTAAGATTGGCTTGGTTTTAGACTTAGGCGTTCAAGCATTAGAAAAAGTTATTTACTTTGCTTCTTTTGTTATTACTCACGTCAATGAAGATGCTCGTAAAGAAACTATTGAGCAGATTAAGGGCGAGCTTAAAGCTAAACGTAAGCAAATTGACAATGAGTTTAATCAAAGAGCCCAAGAAATCAATAGTAGAAAAGCTAAATTATTAGCCGATGGTGGTTCCAAAACAAAAGTAGATAAACAAATAGAGCAAGAGCTAGTAGATTTGAATGTTTCTAAAATTGATAAATTAAAAAGCCTAGAAGACGCAGCTGACACTGCTTCCAAAGAGCTAAAAGATTTGCACGAGTTACAAATTATTTCTGAAACAAAATATCAAGACATGTCTTTGCGTTATGGTCATGTTTTTGAGGCTGGAATTGGTGCGGAGGCCGTACATGGATTGTTAAAACGTGTTGATCTTAAGTTTTTGTCAAAACACCTAGATCAAGAAATTGAAAAAGCAATTCCATCAAAGCAAAAAAAATTAATCAGACGCTCTCGTTTGATTAAGAGCTTGGCTGCCAACGGTATTCGTCCAGAATGGATGATAATGACAGCTGTTCCAGTTATTCCACCAGACCTGAGACCAATGGTGCAACTAGATGGTGGTAGATTTGCCTCATCAGACTTAAATGATTTATATAGACGCGTTATTAATCGTAACAACCGTTTAAAAAGATTAAAAGATTTGAATGCTCCGGAAGTTATTCAAAGAAATGAAAAGCGCATGTTGCAAGAAGCAGTCGATGCTTTGATTGATAATAATGCTCGTCATGGTAAAACAGTTACCTCCTCAACCGGACAAAAGAGAATGTTGAAGAGTATTGCTGACATGTTAAAAGGTAAGCAAGGCCGCTTTAGACAAAATTTACTTGGTAAACGTGTGGATTATTCTGGGCGTTCCGTTATTGTAGTGGGGCCTCATTTGCACCTTTATCAATGTGGTTTGCCAAAAACCATGGCTTTGGAATTATTCAAACCATTTGTTATTGCTCAGTTGATTGACAGAGAGCTAGTGCACAATGTTCGTTCTGCTAATCGTTATATTGAGGCTGGTTACAGTGAAGTTTGGGATATCTTAGAAGAGATTATCAAAGATGCACATGTCTTATTAAACCGTGCTCCAACCTTGCATCGTTTAGGTATCCAAGCCTTTCAACCGGTTTTGATTGAAGGTAAAGCCATTCAACTTCATCCCCTAGTTTGTACTGCTTTTAATGCTGACTTTGATGGTGACCAAATGGCTGTGCACGTTCCACTTACTGAAGAGGCTAAAGATGAGGCAGCTAATATCATGTTAGCCAGCAAGAACTTATTAAAGCCAGCAACTGGTGATCCAGTCGTTATACCAAACCAAGACATTGTTTGGGGAAGTTATTACTTGACCTTTGTTAAAGAGGACGATAAAGCTATTAAGACTTTTACCGATGAAGATGAGGCTGAAAAAGCTTTTGCTTTAGGCATAGTTAAGTTGCAGGATTTAGTTAAAGTTAGAATCGCTAAAGAAAATAATAAAATTATAGAAACTTCAGTTGGCCGTATTTTATTTAACAAAGAACTACCTCAAAAAATGGCCTTTGTGAATATTAATTTAGATAAAAAAGGTTTAGGTAGAATTGTTGCCCAAATTTTTAGAGAATTTAGTCGCGAAGAAACCGTTGATTCTTTGGATCGCGTTAAAGATGTTGCTTTTAAATATATTACCGCTTCTGGTCTTTCCTGGGGCATGGGAGACATTCCAAAATTAGAGGGCAAAAAAGAATTGATTAAAGAAGGAGAGTTGAGGGTTCAAGAAATTAAGGAACAATACAACCAAGGTCTTTTAACTGACCATGAAAGATATATTAAGGTTATTGAAGTATGGACGCAGATCAAAAATAAGATTAGTGAAAAGAGTGAACATATCTTCCCTTCAGATAATTCTATTTCTACCATCATTAATTCTGGTGCTCGTGGTTCTTGGTCACAAATGATTCAGATTATGGGTATCAAAGGCCTGGTTATTAATCCGGCTGGTGACATTATGGAATTGCCGATCAAGGCCAACTTCCAAGAAGGTTTAGATGTATTGGAGTATTTTATTTCTACTCATGGAACTCGTAAGGGTTTGTCGGACACTGCTTTGCGCACCGCTAATGCTGGTTATTTAACTAGACGTTTAGTTGATGTTTCCCAAGACCTAGTTATCTTGACAGATGATTGTAAAGATACAGAAGGCATGATTATTACCCGTGAGGATAGTAAGAAGGTACAAGAAACGGTACCACAAAGAGCCAAGGGCAGGGTTTTAGCTGACGGCATAGTTGATCCTAAGACTGGTAAGGTGGTTATTAAAAAGGGCACCTTGATCACTCAGGAGCTAGCTAATCAAATCGAAGAAATTGACCCAGAACAGATTAAAGTACGCTCACTTTTGACCTGTAAAGCAATAAGAGGAGTCTGTCAAAAATGTTATGGTTATGACCTAGGTTTCAATGAGTTGGTCAAGCTAGGTACAGCTGTCGGCGTAGTAGCCGCTCAAAGTATCGGTGAACCTGGCACTCAGCTAACTATGCGTACTTTTCATACTGGTGGTGTAGCTAGTGAAGCCGACGTTACTCAAGGTTTGCCTAGGGTAGAAGAATTATTTGAAGCTCGTCCGCCAAAGAAAAAGGCTATTTTGGCGCCAAGCGACGGGCAAATAGAAATTGAAGGTGTCGATCAGTTGGTGAGTAAAGATAATCGCATTTTAAAGATTAAAACTCAAGACACCAGAGTAGAAGAATACAAAATTGAAAAGTCAGCTCAACTAAAAGTAGAAGATGGAGAAGAGGTTAAGCCTGGTCAGACATTATTTATCATCAATCAGAAAGAAGAAAGAACAACCTTGGGTGGCATAGTTAAAATTAAAGCTAGCAAACTTTCGGTAGCCGCTAAAGCTGGGGAAGAAGTAGAGGTTATTATTCCAGCTGGACATAATTTGTGGGTGAAGAACAAAGAATTAATCACAGAAGGCCAACCATTAACCGAAGGAAGCATTGATTTACAAGAATTATATATACATCGAGGATGTTTGGATGTTCAAAAGTATATTATCAGTGAGATTAAACATATTTATTCCTCTCAAGGTCAAAATCTAAATGATAAGCACGTTGAGTTAATTGTTAGACAAATGTTTTCCAGAATATTTGTCAGAGATATTGGCGATGCAGATTTATTACCGGGAGAGATAGTTACTTATACCCAATTCCAAGAAGCCAATCTTGCTTCTAAGGGAGAAAAAGCTACTGGAGATATTTTATTACTAGGCATCACCAAAGCTTCATTATCTGCTGATTCATTTTTATCCGCCGCTTCTTTCCAAGAAACAGCTCGTGTACTTATCGACGCTGCTATTACCGGTAAAGTAGATCACTTAAGAGGCTTGAAAGAGAATGTGATAATTGGTCGTAAGATTCCAGCTGGTACTGGTTTTGAAGACAGTAAAAAAGATAAGAAAAAAACCAAAAAAGCTTAGTAAAAGCATTGAAAACAGCTTCATTTCCGGGGCTGTTTTTAGTTTTCTTTTTGTCATAAATATGTTAAAATATAGTATATTTAGTGAAAAGATATAAAAATATGGCAAGGAAAAGAAAAGTTGGTCGCCCTCGAAAAACCAGGGTCTATGAGAATGAAGAATATCAAGGTGATCGGTCATTAAACCCCGAAACCAAAAAGGCTATTGCTGTAGTTGTGATATTTTTGTTAGCATTTTTAGGACTACTATCAATGTTTGATGCTGCTGGTGCTTTTGGTAATTTCCTATCCTCTGTTATGTCTTATGTCTTTGGTTGGGGAGATTGGTTATTTATTTTGTTACTTTTATTTTTGGGATACATACTGTTAAATAGTGAGAAATATCTAGTTAGAGTGACAAACTATGTGGGATTGACTCTAGTTGTCATTGCCTACTCTGGGCTATTCAATTTTTTTGTTGGAAATATTGGTTATGACAAAATAATTGAGGCAGGATCCGGTGGAGGAGCCTTGGGTTACGGCATCGGCATACTATTAGAAAAAGTTTTAGGTTTCTGGGGAGCAATGGTTATATTAATTGCCGCTTTATTAGTAGGAATTTTATTAGGATTCAACACTTCATTCAGAGCAATGGTTGATCGAGCTAAAACCCTAGGCATCTTGAAAGAAAAATTATTACCAGAAGAAGGAGAAGAGGAAGAAGATGGTGAATATGAAGAAGAGGAAGAAGACGAGCAGGCCTTTGAAGAAGATGAGGACACCGAAGATGAAGAGGGGGAAATTGATGATGAGGGTGTTGAGGAAGAGGAAGAAAGTGATGAGGAGGAAGAAGAGGAAACAGTTGCAACCACTACCAAAAAAGCTCGTAAAATTATTATGCCAATGGAGCTTTTGACTCACGCACATTCAAAACCAAACTCCGGTGATATCAGTGCTAACATGGCCAAGATAAAAAAGACCTTAGAAAATTTTGGGATAGAAGTAACCATGGGCGAGGTCAATGTCGGTCCAACAGTTACTCAATATACTTTACGTCCGGCAGAGGGAGTGAAGCTTTCTCAAATATTGACGCTACAAAATGATTTGGCCTTATCTCTAGCTGCCCATCCATTACGTATTGAGGCGCCAATTCCTGGAAAGTCTTTGGTGGGCGTTGAGGTGCCAAACCAGTCAGTTTCCTTGGTTAAGATTAGAGAGATACTAGAGAGTGAAGCCTATGTCAAACGAAAGACCAATCTTCAAATTTCTCTGGGGCGTGATGTAGCAGGCACACCGCTGATGGCCAATCTAGCTAAAATGCCTCATCTTTTGATCGCCGGCGCTACTGGTTCTGGAAAGTCCGTTTGTATCAACAATGTGATTATTAGTTTGATTTATCAAAACTCTCCTGATGAGTTGAAATTTATCATGGTAGATCCAAAACGCGTTGAGCTATCTGCTTATAATGACGTGCCTCATTTATTAACTCCAGTAATTCATGACACAGACAAGACAATCAATGCCTTGCGTTGGGCAGTAAAAGAAATGGATGAGCGCTACAAGCTTTTGCAAGCAGCTGGCAAGAAAAACATAGAAGGATATAATAAATCTGTGATCGTTAATAAGTTACCCTATATTGTAATTATTATTGATGAGTTAGCGGATTTGATGCAGATAGCCGCCAAAGAAGTGGAGGCGGCAATTATCCGTTTAGCGCAAATGGCTAGGGCAATTGGTATACATTTGGTCCTAGCTACACAGCGTCCATCGACCAATGTTATTACTGGCTTGATCAAAGCCAATATTACCTCTAGAATCGCTTTTTCCGTGGCCTCTAATATTGATTCACGTACCATTATTGATGCTTCGGGAGCTGAAAAATTACTAGGCAATGGCGACATGTTATTCATTACAGCTGAGCTAAGTCATCCAAAGCGTGTTCAGGGATCATTTATTTCTGAAGAGGAGATTAATGAAGTGACAGATTACATAAAAGATAAAGCTGAACCAGAATACAAAGATGAGGTAATAGAAAAGACTAGTAGCTTTGTCTCGGGTCTCGCACCTGATGGCGGAGAATATGATGATGAGCTAACATTAGATGCTAAAGAGGTTGTCATTAAAGCCGGTAAGGCATCGGCTACATTATTACAACGTCGTCTTAGGGTGGGTTATGCTCGCGCTGCTAGGTTGTTGGATATTTTAGAGAGCATGGGTATTGTTGGCCCAGCTGAAGGGGCAAAACCAAGAGAAGTTTTACTTTCTCAAGAGGAGCTAGAAGAGAATTTTTCTTCAGGTTTAGATGAAGAGGAGCTAGAAGATGATGGTCAGGCTGAGATTGAGGATTTTGAAGAAGAGGATGAGGAAGAGGAAAGTGAAGAAGAGGATGACGTCGAATACGAAGAAGAGGATGAGGAGGAAAGATAAGATTAATTATTTTTGATGGCAAGTTGGCAAAGAAAAAAAATCAGTCAGGGGCAAACTATTGGTGATAGATTAAGAAAAACTCGTTTAGAAAAAGAATTAAGTTTAACTGATGTTCACCAACAGACTAAAATCCAAGTAAAATATTTGGAGTTATTAGAAAATGGTAATTACCAGTCTCTACCGGGAGAAATTTATATAAGAACCTGGATAAAGCTTTATGCAGGTTTTTTAGATTTACCAAGTCATGAATTATTGGCAGATTATAAACTAGAAAAAGTTGTGAGCGCTAAAGTTCGTCAACCAGAAAAATCAAATAACCATCACGCAAACACTAGGCTATCTTTAAAACAGCGCTTAGGTAAAATTTTAGGACCACACTTTTTAAAAAGGGCAGTGATTGTTTTGATAGTTTTAATTTTCCTGAGTTATCTAGCCTGGGAAGTGAACAACACCATTTCTCCACCAACCATCACCATAGTAGAGCCAGTAGATAATTTTAAGACTACTGATAATAATATTGATATCAAAGGACAGACGGAGCCAGAGGTTCAATTAACGATTAATAATGAGTTAATATTGTTAGATGAACAGGGAAACTTTATTAAAAATATTAATTTATCAACTGGCTTGAATAATTTAGAGATAAGTGCTAAAAAGAAGCATAGTAGGGCTCAGGTGATAGAAATAGTTGTATTACGTGAGTCAGCAGAGTAATTTTATATATTATTAAATGAGCAAGTAAACAGGCTACTTGTTCTGTAGAGAAGAGAAAAATATGAGTGAAAAAAAGAAACCGACAGGCGTCAAGTTTAGTGAAGAAACAGAGAATGCCATTGCTCAAATTCGTAGTCGTTTTGGTGATGGGTCTATCATGAAGCTAGGTGAAGCCAAAGCTATGAATGTAGATGCGGTCAGCACTGGATGCCTATCTTTGGATATGGCCTTAGGTGTTGGTGGGGTGCCTAGGGGTAGAATTATAGAGATTTATGGTCCAGAAGCTTCTGGTAAAACCACGCTAGCTCAACACATAGTAGCTGAAGTACAAAAAACCGGTGGCACAGCAGCCTTTATTGATGCTGAGCACGCTCTAGATCCAGAGTATGCCAAAAAGATTGGTGTTAACATTGATGACTTACTAATTTCTCAGCCAGATACCGGGGAGCAGGCTTTAGAAATTTTAGAAACCTTGGTGCGTGCTGGTGGAATTGACGTGGTCGTTGTTGATTCGGTAGCAGCTCTAGTACCCAAAAAAGAGATTGAGGGCGATATGGGTGATTCACACATGGGCTTGCAAGCTCGTTTAATGAGTCAAGCCTTAAGAAAATTAGCTGGCATCGTTCACAAGAGTAATACCATTGTTGTTTTCATTAATCAGATTAGAATGAAAATTGGAGTATTTTTTGGTAATCCAGAAACAACCACTGGTGGTAATGCTTTGAAGTTTTACTCCTCAGTTAGAATTGAAGTTCGACGTTCAGCTCAAATTAAACAAGGAGAAAAAATTATCGGTAACCAAGTTAAATCCAAGATAGTCAAAAATAAAGTTGCCGCTCCTTTTAAGGGTGCTATGTTTGATATTATGTATAACGAAGGCATTTCTATCGCTGGAGACGTCCTAGATGTGGGATTAGCTTATAATGTGATTAGTAAAGCTGGTAATTCCTATTCTTATGGAGAAACCAAATTGGGAGTTGGTCGTGAAAACGCCAAAACTTTCTTGAGAGAGAATCAAAAATTGATTACAGAGATTAAAAAGAAAATTTGGCAAGAATATAAAGCTGCCGAATAGAATTTATTATAAAAGCCGCCCCCCAAGTTATTGGGGGGCGGCTTGTTTTTAAGAAGTCTTTTAGATATACTTTATACATGTCCGTAGCTAATAAAATTTTTACTAATACAGTTTGGCAAGTCGTTATCCGCGGCATTAGTATTTTGATTGGCGTGGTTAATTTAGGTTTGATTACTCGTATTTTAGGTGCCACGGGTTTTGGTTTTTACACGACAATCTTTGCCTTTGTCCAGATGTTTATGATTCTAGCAGACTTAGGATTGTATCTTACTTTATTAAGAGAAGTTTCGAGTGTTGATGGCAAAGAAAAAGAGAGTAGAATCGTCAATAATATTTTCACCATTCGTTTTGTTTCCTCTTTTGTGTTATTAGCCTTGGCACCGATAGTCGTTCAATGGTTTCCATATTCAGCAGAAGTCAAAATCAGCTTGGTTTATTTCTTAGCAGCTTTCTTTTTCCAAAGCTTGACCTCTACTTTAGCTGCGGTTTTCGCCAAAAAATTAGCCATGCCAAAAGTAGCTCTAGTTGACTTGATTAATAAATTAGCCTATTTAGGATTATTAGGGTATTTATTTTTTGTCGGCGGAAAACTATCTACGGTTTTATTTGCCAATTCTTTGACTCAGATTTTCGCTTTCATTTTTCTTTACATTTTCTTACATAAGTACATCAAATTACGTTTTGCCTGGGACTTTGTCTACTGGCGTCATGTAATGATTCAAACTTGGCCCTTGGCCTTAACAGTGGTTTTGAATTTAGTTTATTTCAAAGCTGATACTTTGGTTTTGTCTGTTTTTGCTAGCCCAGAGGAAGTTGGCATATATGGCGCACCTTATCGGATCTTAGAGGTGCTGACTACTTTTCCTCACATGTTTATGGGTTTGATTCTACCATTTTTTACAGCCGCTTGGCTTAAAAAAGATTTTGTTAAATTGCGGCAAGTCTATCAAAATTCTTTTGATTTTTTTGTTATGTTGACCATTGGAATGATGATATTTATCTGGCTATCTAGTACAGCTATGATGTCTATTTTGGCAGGAAATGAGTTTGCTGGCTCAGGTCCCCTTTTGAACATCTTAATAATTGCTACAGCCGCTATTTATTTTGGCACCTTGTTTACTTATTTAGTTGTGGCCATGTCTTTACAGAAAAAAATGATCAAGTATTTTCTGATAGCAGCAGTTGTTGGTTTAGTCGGCTACTTTGTTTTGATTCCGCAGTTTGGCTATTGGGCCGCGGCATGGATGACGGTTTTAGTAGAATTATTAATCTGGTTCTTTGCTTATTTGGTGGTCAAAAAACATGTTGATTTAAAAACCAATATGACTGTTGTTTGGAAAAGTGGTGAAGCTGCTTTTGCTGCTTTATTTATTGGCTGGTTATTCAAAGATTTTCATCCATTGATCATGTCCTTTGTCGCTTTATTGTCTTATGGCATTTTATTATATTTTTTCAAAGCAGTAGATAAAAAAATGATCAAGCAATTATTAAATAAAGAAACGCAATGCTAGAGATTTTAGCTATAATTTTTTTAGGAATCTTCTTGCTAGTTGCTAAGCGCAATATTGTCTGGGCTTTAGGTTTGTTAATCTTGTTATTACCAACTTATTTATGGCGTTTAGATTTTTTTGGCTTACCCTCTACTTTTTTAGAGCTCATGATTATTGGTGTTTTTATTTTTTGGTTGTTAGAAAGAAAGCGTTGGAAGAAACTTAATTGGCAATTTTTAGTAACGAATCATAAACTAGCCAATCCTTGGCGTTGGTTTTTATTAGCTTGGTTGGTTATTAGCTTGGTTGGTTTGTTAGTCAATCCAACTTGGGCAGCCTTGGGTTTGTGGCGAGCATATTTTTTGCAGCCGCTGCTATTTATTTTAGTTTTTTTATATTCAGTCAAAACCAAGCAAGATCGTCAGGTTATTTTGTATGGCCTAGGAGCTTTAGTTTTGTGGCTAGCCCTTTTTGCTATTTGGCAGAGTTTTACAGCTTGGAATTTACCGGCTGCTTACAACGAGCCGAATGTTAAAAGACTAACTGCAGTTTTTGCTTATCCCAATGCTTTGAGTTTATTAATTGCACCAATCACCGCTTGCTTTACTGGCCTTTGGCTAAGCAGTAAAAACAAAAGCAAAGAGCTGGCCTACTTAGGAGTGATTTTTTTAGGCGTATTATTATTAATTTCTACCAAGAGCGAAGGAGCCTTACTTGCTCTTGGCCTTTGTTTACTGTTCTACTTCTTTTTTTCTAAGATAAATAAAAATCGTAAACTGTTTTTCGCTCTGATTTTAGTATTAGCAATATTTTTAAGCCCAGCCAAAGATTATTTAGTTCAAGCTGGACAAGATTTAGTGAGTCCTGATCCAAATCAATACACTAGTTCATTAGCGGTACGTGGTTTGCAGTGGCAAGAGACAATTGATCTACTTAATGATCATTGGTTACTGGGTGCGGGTATTGATGGCTATCAAAAAATGATGGCAAATTACCATCAAATTACTTGGCTAGAAATATTTTTATATCCCCACAATCTATTTTTAAATTTTTGGGTAGAGCTGGGCTTATTAGGTTTAGTTTTGATTATTACTTTGCTTATTTATTTAGCCACAGTGTGCCGTCAATTGATAAAGTCAAAACATTATTTGGCCTGGGGAGTGACTTTAGCTTGGCTTACTTGGTTTGTCCATGGTTTGGTCGATGTGCCGTATTTCAAGAATGATTTAAGCTTATTATTTTTTATTTTATTAGGTCTAACTATGTTAGCCGTTCATGATAATAAATCCAACTTGCGATTGTTATAAAATATAAGATTCCGAAAACATGAAAGATGGCTGGCGTAGTAACATTGATTAACATTATCGCTAAAACACTAGCCAATAAACCGAGATACAATGTTTGGTTTTTTGTTTGTTTAAAAATACCTTTTATTAAAAAGCTTAGTAAAATTAAGGTAAAAACTAAACCAGCTAGTCCCCATTTTATCCATATTTCGAACCAACCCCAATCAAAATGGCGAGTATTTATTTGATCAGCAATGACGCTCTGCCCCAAGCCTTGTCCTAGAGCAGGCGCATCTTTTATCATGTCTATAATAGGTGACAACAGCTCCATTCGGTTTTGTGAGCTTACTTCTGTTTGGGGTGCAGTGATCCCACCAAATTTTATACCCAAAATTCCCCAGCCATTATCATTTCCAGCGCTACTAAAAATATTTATCACGGTAAATATACTAAAAATTATTAGAATATTAAAAATAAATATTTTAGACCACTCTCGCCAGCTATTTTTATATTTCAAAATTAATAATCCTAGCAATAACCCTAAAATATAAGCGCGAGAAATATTTAAACTAAAAACTAAAGCACTTAGTAACAATAAATATAAATAAAAATTATGTTTATACTTTAACCAAACAGAGTTAATCAACAAAATAATAGGCACGAGCAACAATTGTTCAGGAAAAACTATGCGCCAGAAGTAAATACTAGAAGCAGTGATTTTAGCTAAAGCAAAATCGCGCAGCCAATTGTAATAAGGATGATGAAGCGCGGCTAAGTCAGAGGCAAATAAAATAAAATTAAATAAAGTCCAAGCAGCGCTACTTATTAACCAGACAAAAAGTAGTCGAGCTAAAAATATTTTGTTGTTTTCATTTTTCCAAAAGTGATAAAGAGGAAAGATCAAGAAAATAAAAATAACAGGAATCAAATCTTGAATGATTAGTGGTAGAGGGTTATGATTTTGCCAACCAATAAACGCAGCACCAGCTATAATTATAAAAAATATTAATAAACTATAAATTATTTTCTTAGGTAGCTGTAATAATTTTTTGTGTTTTATACTATAAGCAAAATATAAAATTAAGAAAGCAATAGTTAGTAAAGTGCGCAGTGATATATCAGCTAATTCAAAAAAATGTCCTACGCCACCAAGTAGATATTCAGCTAATAAAAATTGTAGAGCGTAATGCCAATTTTTTTTGAATAAATAAATTAGCATTATTAATGCGCAAATAACGACTAAACTTTGTAAAAAAATAACATCCTTAAATAAAAAAGAAAATAGTCTAATAGAAAAAAAGGCCAATATTAGCCAATAAACTTGATTAGATAAAATCTTTGCTTTTATATTAGAAAATGTTAACATAATATTGATATTGTAACATTATTTCATGGAGGCGTGCTAGAGTGGTTTAATAGGGCACTTTCGAAAAGTGTTGTTTCGCAAGGGACCGAGGGTTCGAATCCTTCCGCCTCCGCCAACATATTTTAAAGTAACTTAAATTATATGAAAAATGCAAAAAAAATCATTGATTCTTTATTGACCGGTACTGGTATTACTATCAATGGGCCCAATGCTTATGATCCGCAAGTGCACAATGACAAGTTTTATGCTCGTGTTCTAAGGGGTGGCTCTTTAGCACTCGGTGAAGCCTATATGGATGCTTGGTGGGATTGTGAAAAACTTGATCAATTTTTTCACAAAGTTTTAAAAGCAGACTTAGATAAACGCATTAAGAAAAATTTAGACTTAATGCTTAGGATTGTCTGGAATGCAGTATTGAATCCAGGTAGAAAGTCCAAGGCTTTTGAAGTAGGTGAAAAACATTATGATATTGGTAATGATTTATATCGTGGCATGCTAGATAAACGCCTTACCTATACTTGTGGTTATTGGAAAGATGCTCACGATTTGGATGCGGCAGAAGAAGCAAAGTTAGATTTGATTTGTAGAAAGATTGGCTTGCGTTCTGGACAGAAAGTATTAGACATAGGCTCTGGTTGGGGTAGCTTCATTGGCTATGCTGCTGAAAAATATGATGCTCATGCAATTGGCTATACTATTTCCAGAGAACAAAAAGAACTAGCCGACGAAATGTACAAAAATTACTCTGCAGAGACTAGGCTTCAAGATTATCGTAACATTAATGAAAAATTTGACCATGTTGTTTCGATAGGGATGTTTGAACATGTGGGCTACAAAAATTATCGTACTTTTATGAAGGTGGCTAACAAATCTTTAAAAGACGATGGTCTATTTTTGTTACACACTATAGCTGGTAATAAATCAGTCAAAGCAACTGACCCTTGGATCAATAAACATATTTTTCCAAATAGCATGTTGCCATCTATGGCCCAGATCGGTAAAGCTATTGAAGGACTATTTGTGATAGAGGACGTGCATAATTTTGGTCCTGATTATGATAAGACATTGATGGCTTGGTTTGCTAATTTTGATAAGGCTTGGCCAGGGATAAAACAAAATTATTCCGAACGTTTTTATCGTATGTGGAAGTATTATCTCTTGTCCTGTGCTGGTAGTTTTCGAGCTAGAAATATCCAATTATGGCAGATTGTTTTGTCAAAAAAAGGAGTCGCTAATGGATATAAATCACTTAGATAACACAATAAAAAATAGCTCTGCAAACGAGTTATTTTTTGTTATAATAAAAATATGAAAAAAATAGTTCTCACTGGCGGACCATGCGGAGGAAAAACTACTTTTCTCGATGCTCTAGAAAAAGAACTTGGTGCAAATATTGTTATTGTGCCAGAAGCAGCTACTATATTATTGAGCGGTGGTTTTTTGGAGCCCAACAAAGATGTCACTTGGTCTGAAAATTGGCAGACTGCTTTCGAATATGCTGTTTTTCATTTACAAAAATCTATTGAGGATACAGCTGTATTGCAAGCCAAAGAAAAAGGTGTTTCTTTATTGGTGTGTGACAGAGGCTCGCTAGATGCAGCTGTTTTTTTACCAGGTGGATTAGATCAAGCTCAGTTACTACTCGGCCTTGATGTGAAAAGTGAAAGATTACGTTACGACGCTGTGCTTCATTTAGAATCACTGGCCACAGCTGATCCAAGTGGTTATGGCTCGGCTGGCAACAGTCATCGTATTGAATCAGTAGACAGAGCGCAGAAGATGGAACGACTTTCACAAGAGGTTTGGTCGCAGCATAAGAATTATCATTTTATTGATGGCAAAAGAAGTATTGATAGTAAAATTGACCAGGCTTTAAATTTAGTAAAAGAAATTTTAGAGGAATTAGAGAGTGACAAAGAATAGTTTGGTTTTTTAGTTTACTTTTTACTCTATTTTTAGTATAATATAGTCATGAAAAAAATTCGAAAAGCAGTAATTGCTGTAGCTGGCGCTGGCACAAGATTATTACCAGCCACCAAATCCATGCCAAAAGAAATGTTGCCAATTGTTGACAAACCAATTATTCAATTGGTAGTCGAAGAGCTAGTCGCGGCTGGCATAGAAGATATAATTCTGGTGACCAAGTGGGACAAAAAACCACTAGAGGATCATTTTGATTATTCATGGGCACTAGAGCATGACTTGGCTCAATCTGGTAAAAAGGAAAAGCTAAAAGAAATGAAAAAAATTTCTGAGATGGCTAACTTTATCTATGTTCGTCAAAAAGGGCCATATGGAAATGGCACTCCCGTTTTGTCTGCTGCTAGTTTAGTTCAAGATGAGCCGTTTATGTATATTTGGGGGGATGATTTAGTGAAGTCTAAGGTGCCTTTTGCCAAACAGATGGTAGATGATTATAACGAGACCGGGCACTTGATGATTGGAGTACAAAAGATAGCACGTAATCAAGTCGATAAATACGGAATTGTTAGCATCAAGGATAAAAAAACCATGCAGTTAGATGGCATTATTGAAAAACCAACCATTAAGGGAGCGCCTTCACAACTAGCTGATTTTGGTCGTATGATTTTGAATCAGGACATCATAGAGATACTGAAAAAAACAGAACTAGGCAAGGGCAACGAGCTATGGATTGTGGATGCTATTCGTGATTATATCAAAGCCGGTGGAGAATTTTATGCTAAAGAAGTGGAAGATGGAAAATGGTTAACTACCGGAGACGCCTGGAATTTATTGCAAGCAAATTTAGAATATGCTATGGATCGTCCAGAGTTAGCACCTAAGTTAAAAAAATATTTTAAAAATTTATAATATGGTTAAGGTGAGATTTTTAATTATTATTTTATTAGCAGTGTTTCTAGTCACTACTGGTTTTGGTTGCAAACAAAATATCATTAATAAAGAAAAATTTCAGCCAATTACTTTACAATATTGGGGAGTTTGGGACACGCCAGAGCAAATGCAAAGCATTATCAAGGCCTATACAGCCACCCATCCGACTATTAAGGTGGAATATAAAAACTTTCGTTACGATGAGTATGAACAAAAGTTATTAGAAGCCGCTTGGGAAGATCGAGTACCGGATGTATTTATGATCCCCGCTTCTTGGCTACTAAAGTATCAAGATCGTTTGCAGCCAATGCCAAAAAGCATGCAGATTCCAATTTTGGAAATGCAGGGCACCATCAAGCCAGAGGCAGTTACCACCTTAAAGACGATCAACAGCTTATCTTTGCATGACATCAAAGAAAGGTATGTTGATGTAGTTTATGATAATACAATTATGGATGGCAAGATTTACGGCCTACCTTATTCCGTTGACACCTTGGTTACTTTTTATAATTCTGATTTACTAACTGCAGCTTCAGTACCCGAGCCAATGGAGGACTTTCATGATTTAGTTGAGCAAATTCAAAATTATAATCTTTCCAAGATTACGACTGGCAATAATATTTTTCAATCCGGAGTAGCCATGGGAGGCACTGATAATGTTCCCCGCTTTTTTGATATCTTATCCAGCATCATGTTGCAGAATGAAGTGGAACTTAAAGGATCAAGCTTTGATCCTTTGGCTAATCGCACCTCTGCCCAACATATGGCTGAGGCAATTGGTTTTTATTCAGATTTTGCTAATTCAACTAAGGCAGTGTTTTCTTGGGATGATAGTTTGCCAGATGCTTTTGAGATGTTTACTCAAGGCAAGCTAGCTTATTTCTTTGGCTATAGTTATCATGCTGATGAATTACGTAAGCGAGGCGTGCAATTTGATTGGGAAATGACAAATTTTCCAAAAACTAGAGGAGCAGAAGGCACGAAATATTATAGTAATTATTGGGTAAATGTTGTGCCGCAAAAGTCTAAAAATACAGATGCGGCTTGGAATTTTATTCAAAGTACGGCTAGCAAGAACTTGGTAGTAAACTATCTCAATGATAATAATAAACCAACTGCTTTGAGAACACTGATTAGTAGTCAATTAGAAGATGATGAAATTAGAGTTTTCGCTTCACAAGTTTTGACTGCCGATAATTGGTATCAGGGTTATGATATAATGGCAGCAGAACAATACATGGCTGAGTTTGTTGATAGTGTATTAGATGGAAGTATTCAGCTGGACAGCGATGGCTTGGAATTTTTAGTTAGTAGAATTTATCAAACTTATCAATCACAATAATAAAAAAATGAAAAAGTTTTTTACAACTATTTTTTCAATAGCAGTTATTCTTCTTCCGCAGATCTCTTTTGCAGAAACTAGTGCTCAGTCCACCGAGCCCTTCAAGGGTTTCTTAGATTTTTTACCAGTTGAATGTATGAAATACGGAGACTGTGGGCCAAATGATGTTGCCGTAGGTTTTGTTTTATTAACCAAGCTTCTGATAGGGGCTGTTGGTGCCTTAGCTTTGCTATATTTTATTTGGGGTGGCATTCAATGGTTGACCTCTTATGGTAATTTAGAAAAAATTAGACGTGGTCGCGAAATCATGATTAACACGATTGTGGCCATAGTAGTAGTCTTTTTAAGTTTTTTACTAGTAGAATTTTTTGTGAATGATGTTTTATTGGGTGGCAATAACAGTAAATGGCAAGTGGCTAGTGAGTGTCAAACTGCCTCCAAAGGAAGTAGCTGTGGGCCATTAGAAGGACGTAATTATGTTTGTACCGGTAGTGGCTTCACGGGTGTGGAGGCTGTTTATAATAATTTATGCGTCAGCAAATGTGAGTTACGAAACATAGAAGATGAAACTAGCACTTGGTTGTGTTTTGATAAAGATTTTCTAGAGGCCGCACCCGAGACAGTTGATGAATGTGCAGAGAAGGATGAGCTATGTGTAAATGCCACTACTTTCGATCCAGCAATGCCAATTCTTCCATCAGAGGACGAGGATGATGTTTTGGCAGAGGATACCTTGTTTGGTTGTTGTGTGTCAGGAATAAGGGAGTGCCATTCAGAGTGGTCAGAGAGTGATTGTTTGCCAGGCGATGCATGGTTTACAAGCTCATGTGACGACGTGAACATGTGTCAGTTTGGTTATCACTATGATCCAGGTTGTTGTCTAGGGGTGCGAGATGATGAAGTTGTGCGTTGTCAGTATCAAGCAGAAATGACAGTTTGCGAATGGCCGCTTGGTATTACTCCGGGCTTTCACGCTAATACCGCGTGTCCACCAGATCCATTGTGTCTATAATTTAACATTTTAAAAATATATGATAAACAAAAAGAAATATTTATTTTTGGTTTCAGCTTTGCTCATTCTACCAGCGCACGTGCAAGCAGTAAGCTTGTACAACCCACTGGGTAATGTGGATAATCTACCAGCTTTGATCAATAATGGTATCAAAGGCGTGTTGGGCATAGTTGGTGCTGTGTCACTAATCATGATGGTAATCGGTGGCGTCACCTGGATGACTTCGGCTGGTAACGCAGATCGTATCCGTCGCGGAAGAGATACCTTGGTTTGGGCAATAATGGGCTTGCTAGCCGTATTCTTGAGCTATGCTATTATCAACTTTGTCTTTGGCGCCTTACTGACTGGGGATGTTTAGATTGAATAAATGAGCTTTTTGTTTTATAATAATGGTATGAAATTATTTATACATAGAAAGGGGGTGGAAACATGAACAAAATTATTACAGGTTTATTGTTATTAGCTCCTATGTCAGCTATGGCACAAGATAATACTGATATTGGTATTAATGGTTTAGAAAACGTTGCTTTAGGTCAAGGTGATTTAAAAGAAACTATCGCTCAAATCATTAATGTTATCTTAGGCTTCTTGGGAGTAATTGCCGTTTTAATCATTCTCTTGGGTGGTTTTAAATGGATGACTTCTCAAGGTAGTTCAGAAAAAGTTGATGAAGCTAAAAAACTTATCGGTGCTGGTATCGTCGGTTTGATTATTATCTTAGCCGCTTATGCTATCGCTAGATTTGTTTTAGCAGAAGTTTATCAAGCAACCTTTGATGCTGCTCCGTAGGCTTATTATAGTCTAGACTATAGTAGGTCATGAAGATGACCTACTAGAGCTTAGATTAAAATATTATGAAAATAAAATTATTACTATCATTTTTATTATTACTACCCATGCAAGCCTCAGCTTTGACTGCTCAACAGGGATTGCAGCAAGCGGCAGAAGGTAATTTTAATACCTCTCGTAACATTCCCCAGGTTATTGCCTTAGTGGTTAATGCGGTTTTAAGTTTATTAGCGATCATTTTTATTGTTTTGATTGTTTTGGGTGGTTTTCGTTGGATGACTTCAGCTGGTAATGCTACCAAGATAGAGACGGCTAAGGAAACCATCACAAATGCTGTTATCGGTTTAGTAGTGGTATTAGCAGCCTATGCTATCTCTGAATTTATTTTACGAGCCCTAACTGAAAGTACTAGTGGAGGCGGCGGCGATGTAGTTAGCTAGTATATTTTTAAATAATAAAAAATGCCCCCGCTACGCGTAATGCGTGGCGGGGGACTTTGTTTAGCGTTTGCGTTTAGTGTCTGCGGCAGGAGACTTTCCAGTCATAGGTTTGACCACGAACGACAATATCATTTTTGTCTTGGTCAATGACTCCTTTAATGCGAATGGTGCGGCTACTATCTTTTTTGCGCCAGAAGAAGTTGATGGGGCCAGGTGCAACCTCCTGTGGCCAGCTGATGTGGTCAGGAGGAATTTCTCCGTAGTTGTTGCCCTGGTCATCAGTAACAATGATTGTCCAAGAAGTGTTGTTGATGACCACACCTTTTTGCATGACGATATTTTGTAGCAAGAGATTATTCAAGTCAACAAAAATAGTGTCGTGCAAGAAGGCATTCCTCTTGATTGGCGCCAAGAGTCTTTCATCGCTCCATCCGTTGGTTTCATAGGTTTCGCCAACGATAGTGATCGTCCGTTGACGCTTGATCGTCCATTGATGAGTTTGACCAGGATTGAGTCGCTGGGCAAACATGCCAGGCTCTTCTCGGAGTCTTGGCGCAGCAGGTTGTTGTAGGTTGTTGGTGACAATGATCACCTGCTTATCTTCATCATAATCTTCATCGCCATTATAGGCTGTATGAAGGGTTCCGGCGCAATTACTCAAAATGAGCATGATGCACAGAAGCAGAAGATGTTTTGATAATTTCATTGGTATTTCCTCCGTTTTCGTTGATTTTCAAGGGACTTAATATTATTATATCATAGCATATTTTATATATTTTGTCAATAGATTGTTCTATCTCATTGAAAAGTATGTTTTTTGATAAAGAAAAAATCCCCACCAGGCATGGATGCGGGGATTGTATATCAAAATGATTTTGGGCCTGTTAATGAATGTAAATTACTGTATCGTTCTTATCTTATTATGGATTTTTATTTTCGTCAAGAAAATATTTTTGTATTTTATCTTGATTGATTTTTCTTGCCTTTTTTGTTAAGATAATAATACTTTGTGGCATAAATATTTTCTATTTATGCCTTTAAATTGATAAGCTTTTATACTTATGAGCGGACATTCAAAGTGGTCAACAATAAAAAGAGCCAAAGAAGCCAAGGATGCCAAGCGCAGTAATTTATTTACTAAGCTGTCTAAAAATATTACTGTAGCTGCCCGTGGTAATCCTGATCCAGACACCAATTTTAAATTACGAATGGCTATCGATAAAGCTAAAGGCATGAGCATGCCCAAAGACAATATTGAACGGGCTGTTAAAAAAGCAGCTGGTGTCAGTGGTGAGGGGGCTATTGATAGTTTATTGTATGAGGCTTATGGTCCGGAGGGTGTAGCTATCATTATTGATGTTTTGACCGATAACAAAAACCGTACCGTGGCCAATATTAAGCATATCATGAGTAAATGCGGCGGTAATTTGGGTAATAGCGGCAGTGTTTTGTGGATGTTTGATATGAAGGGCGAGATTATTTTAGACAATCAAAAATTAAGCGACGAGCAAGAACTAGAAATTATTGAAGCCGGAGCTGAAGACATTATTGTAGAGGGTGAGCACATTCGGATCATTACTGACAAAGATAATTTGGTCGCTGTCAGAGATAAGGTTCAGAAATTAGATGTCCACGCTGATAGTGCAGACATGATATATCTAGCCAAAGAAAAAATATCTATCACCGATGACGAGAGATTGTTAAAATTATTAGATGTTCTAGATGACGATGATGATGTTAACAATGTTTATACTAATGCCGAAATTTAATGAGCGATAAGACCAGGATTATTTTAGGTATAGACCCCGGTGTAGCTGACACTGGTTTTGGTGTGATAAGTAAAGAAGGGCATACTTTGATTTTACTTGAAGCCGGTAGTATTCAGACACACAAAAGCAAATCTTTACCGGAGCGATTAGAGAATATTTATCATGCCATGCATGATTTATTAAAAAAATACCAGCCAGATTTAGTAGCAGTAGAGAAGCTCTATTTTGCCCGTAATGTTACTACAGCATTAGACGTAGGGCAGGCTCGAGGAGTGGCTATTTTAGCCATGAGAGAGCATAAAGTAGAGATATTAGAGTTTACCCCATTACAGATAAAACAGGCCGTGACAGGCAATGGGCGAGCTGATAAAAGACAGGTGGGTCTGATGGTCAAAACCATTTTAAAGATCCAAGATGTGCCCAAGCCAGATGATGCGGCTGATGCTGTGGCGGCAGCTATTTGTGGCGCAGCCTTTAATCCAAAATTAGTTAAATAATATATGAAACCATTAAAAATTGTTTCTATCTCGTCCGAGCTTGATCCGTTTTCCAAAACAGGTGGCTTAGCCGATGTCTCTCGTTCTTTAGCTAGAAGTTTGCATCGCTTAGGACATGATGTTATTGCTATTACACCCTTGTATAGCAAAATGATCGATAGGGAAAAACACAAGCTAGAAAAAATTTATAGTGACGTTAAATTAGAAATTGATAAAGAGAATACGGTTACGGTTAGTTACTATCGTGGTGAGTTAATGCCTGGCTTGCCAGTTTACTTTATGCGTTGCGATAAATATTTTGGTCGTAAAAAATGGCCCTATCTATCTTCTCGTGAAGGTGCGAGATTTTATTTATTTAATATAGCTGCTTTAAAATTAATTTCCTTATTAAAATTTAAGGCAGATGTTATACATTGTCATGATTGGCAGACGGGTTTAATACCTTACTTGAAGAAAAAGCGTTTTCATAGTAGTAAGACCTTGGCTCATGCTGCCACTGTTTTTACGATTCATAATCTTACTTTTCAAGCAGGCATGAATTGGTGGGAAATACCAGTTAAGAAAAGAGATAAAGGTAAGAGCGCTTTACCGATGTTTAAAGATGAAAAAACAAACTACATCAATTTTTCTAAAAGAGCCATTCTGAATGCCGATATTATTAATACAGTTTCTGAAACTTATGCTGATGAAATTATTAAAAAGAATTTTGGTCAAGACTTACATCGTATTTTAGTTAATCGAAAACACAAACTTTTTGGTGTGGTAAATGGCATCGATTATCATCGTTATAATCCAAAAACAGACAAAGAAATAAAAAAGAAATATTCAATAGATAATATTCATCGTAAGATTGTAAATAAGCGCCATCTACAGAAGACATTAAAATTACCAGTTGATGATCGAATTCCAGTAATTGGTTTCACTTCACGTATCGCTGAGCAAAAAGGCTTTGATTTATTATTGGATATTTTGCCTACGCTCTTATTACGTGATGTGCAGTTTGTAATTATGGGTGATGGTGACAAGGGCTTAATCGAGCGTATCAATAAAATGAAAAAGAAGTTTCCTGGCAAGATACATCAGTTTCCATTTTATGAAAATCGTAAAATGGAGTCACTAGTTTATGCTGGCGGTGATTTTTTATTACTACCTTCTAGATTTGAGCCTTGCGGCACCACGCAAATGATCGCCTTTCGTTATGGTTGTGTGCCGATTGTAAGATCCACTGGTGGTTTGTCCGATACAGTTGATAATTTTGATCCAATGGACTATAAAAAAGGCAATGGCTTTACTTTTAAAAATTACAGGTCACAAGAATTATTGGTAGCTGTTACTCGTGCCTTGGAAACATATAAATATAAAGATGTTTGGAAAGACTTGATGCGTCGAGGGATGCGCGCTTCTTTTTCTTGGGAGCTACCAGCCAAGAAATATCTCGAGTTATATAAAAAAGCCAAAAAATTTAAATATGAAAAAGATAAATTGGGTTAATTTTTTACACATTTATCAGCCACCTTGGCAGGACAGGGGTGTGATTGAGCAGGCTTCAATTGAAAGCTATGATTATTTGTTGACCCTATTAGACAAATACCCAAAGTTTACCTTTAGTCTGAACATAAGCGGTTCTTTGATTGAGCAGCTAGCTGAATTTCGTCCTGATTTATTAGAGAGGTTACAAAATTTAGTTAAGAAAAATAGAATTGAACTAGTAGGATCTGCAAAATATCATGCATTACTACCCTTGTTACCAAAAGAAGAAATAATTAGACAAATTAAGTTAAGCCAAGAAGTATTAGCTAAGTATTTTTCCAAAAAAATAGCTGGTTTTTATTTACCAGAAATGGCTTATAGTAAAGAGGCAGCTAAAATTATAAAAAAACAAGGCTATGAATGGATAATCTTAGATGCTATTAATTATGCTCAAGAAGTAGACAATAATATTTTGTATGAAATAAAAGACATTGGTTTAAAAGTTGTCTTTAGAGATCGTAAAATTTCTAAAAGCTATCCAGCCGAAGTCATTTATCAAAAATTACAATCTAAAAATATTGATTCTGCTACGATCATCACTGGCACGGATGGAGAAATGTATGGGCATTTTCACGAAGACTGGCAAGGTCATTTAGAAAAAATTTTACAAAACGAAAATTTAAAAATCCAAACTGTTTATCAATATCTAAAAACTTTAAAACAAGTCAAAAAGATTGATTTGCGGGTAGCCTCCTGGGAGAGTACCGAAAAAGAGCTAAAGAAACGAATCCCCTTTGCCTTATGGCAAGACCCTAAGAATAAAATTCATCGAGACTTATGGAAACTTGTTGCACTGGCCATAAAAACAGTGAGTCAAAATAAAAAAGACCAAAATTACAAATGGGCTCGTTGGCATTTGGATAGAGGACTGTCTTCTTGTACTTTTTGGTGGGCCTCAGCAACCCGTCCCTCAGATTTTTCACCACTGACTTGGAATCCAGATATGATTGATAATGGTAGTGAAGAATTAGTGCGTAGTATCAGGTCATTAAAAAAAATAGCAATTAGCCAAAGAATAAAAGCCGAGCGTTTATATATTCAAATAAAGAAAAACACCTGGGAAACTCATTGGCGTAAATATCATAAATAATAAACCCCTTAATAATAAACCCATGCAAGGATCAGAAATTTCAAAGGAGGACAAAGACAAGATCGCTAAGTTGGCCAACCAAGATTTTGTGACAAAAATATTGAATGAAAATTTAGGAAATCATTATCCAGATTTTGATAAAATACAAAAGATTGAATTGACGCCTTACAAGCATCATATTGGCAAGACCAGCGCTGTGTTTGTAGTTGGCTATCAATTAGAATATTTAAATAAGGCAGGCAAAAACCAGCCTTTGCATATTTTTGCTACTGGTCACTCAGATGACTCTAGAAAACCAGCCTTTGCAAAGCTTGGTTTTTTGTATAATAATGGTTTTAATCAAGGACAATTTCAAGTGACTCGTCCTCTGTTTTTTGTAGAAGAACAAAAGGGTTTTTTCTATGAAGCTTCAGAGGGAGATAGTTTGTTTGCCCATTTTAAACAAGATGATAATTTGGATTTAAACAATGCCTTAGAGCTTACAGCTGGGTGGGTGCATGAATTACATCATTTGCCAGTAGACAAAAATTTTTCTTGGCCACATTTTTCCGTTGCAGATATGGTTCCCTCACCACAACAGTTTTTACCGGATTTTATAAATCATGACTCAGCTTTTGGCGAGCAAGTAAAAAATATTGTCACCAAAATTCAGAATTGGGAGAAAGAGTTCAATGGTAAGCTCCAACCCAATCTTATTTACGGTGATTATCATCCAGAAAATGTAATTATCGAAAATCTAACCACTGATCATTTGAGGATGATTGATTTTACCGATGTGGCCTTAGGTGATCCGATGACAGATTTGGGCACATTTTTACAGCAGTTTGATTTCATGGGACATCGTTTTTTCTCTAGAACAAAAATTAATAGCTGTAAAGAATATTTTGTAAAATCTTATTTTGGCAAAGAGCTATCTGAAATAGAGGCGGAGTTTTTTCAAAGAATGAATCTTTATCAAGCCTGGACTGCTTTGCGGACAGCTGTATTTTTATTCTATATGCACAAAGATGATTCAGTGCGAACACTTTTCCAAGAGATTGAACAATATTTAGAGCTTATTGAAAAAGCTAAAAAGCAAATAAGTTTAGAGTAATTATGTCAAAACATAAAATAATTTTTGAAGGTGCAGAATTGACTGGTAAAAGCTGGCTAATGAGTCAGGTGTATAATCATCTAGAGCCAAAGTATAACAGCGGTGGAAAGATATTGGATGGTTGTCATTGGTTTAATTGTGACGTCGGTATTTTTGGCACCAAGTATGGTCAAATTGCCCTAGATAAATATTTAGAATTAGCAGAAAGCTTAGCTAATGCTAATGTTATGTTGGAAAAATTTCATTTATCTGAAGCTGTTTATCAAAAATTATATAATAAGCAAGATTTTGATTTTAAAAGCATAGAAACTAGACTAAAAAAACTAGATGCTAAAATTATTTTAGTTACTTTTCCAGAAGACGAAGAGATTATTAAAGCTCGTTTGCAAGATAGGTTGAATCTTTACCCTCATTATGAGAGTATCGCTCAAACTCCAGCTGAATATATTAAGCAACAGCAATTATTTAAAGAACTAATCAAGCAAAGTAGCCTAGAATATTTAATTATCGAGACAGATAAGCTGCCAGATGAAAGCTTAGTAGAAAAAATATTGAATTTTATCGGCGAGAAATAAAATTTATTATAAAATTACGGTCACTTAGTGGCCGTTTTTTGATTTTTTAATGCTTGCTAATTATGATATAATACTAATGTTTAATAAAATACGA
>CAZXZY010000003.1:0-48424 GCA_964645825.1 uncultured Gammaproteobacteria bacterium | reverse complement strand
TATAAATATTGACATTTTTTCGAGTAAATGATATAAAGAGATACGTAATTAGAAATACTAGATATGGGAACAAAGTTAAAGAATAAAAGACTATCTGTCAAAAGACGTCGACGCAAGAAGTTGAATCGTCGAAATAGATTTAAGAATAAATAAATCTTAGAGTTTTTGAATATAACTCAGCCTCACTAGTGGGGCTGTTTTTGTTTGTTTTTTAGCCTTGAAATTTTTATCTAGGTAAGCTATAATTTTACAGTTCTTATTATTTTATAATTTAAAAAATCATAAACCTTTATGAAAAAGATCAAATCATTACTTTTGTTTGCGCTAGAGATTGCAGTGGTAGCTGCGATTTTGTATTTTATCAAAGGTAAATTAATGCTTAGTCATCATCATGAGATTAATCATTATATGCCAATGTTGATCGACATTTCATTTTTAGCCTTATTTGCTTCTTTTGGAGGTCGTTTGGCTAAAGCGATTAATATAGCACCGATGGCTGGTAAGATTATCATGGGTATTATTGCCGGACCTGCCTTGTTAGGAGTCCTAGATCCCTATGCTGAAGGAGTAGAGTTTGCTCGTTTAGCCGGTGTGTTATTTATCTTGTTTGAAGCTGGTCTACATTTTGATATGAATCTTTTAAAGAAAAATATTGGAATTGCTACGCTAGTAGCTGTTGTGGGTGTTTTGGTTCCATTGGTTACTTTTACAGCTCTAGGATATTATGTTATTCATTTGCCATTGATGGCTAGTATTTTCTTAGGTGGTATTTTTACGGCTACTTCAGTTGGACTTTCAGTGGAGGCTTTGAAGAGAGCTGGTAAACTGGAAACAAGCCTAGGTAATCAGATCGTTGGTGCAGCAGTTATCGATGATATTTTAGGTGTTATTATTTTGACAGTTTTAGCAAAAGTTTCATCTGCAGGTAGTACTCATGGAATAGAGGAGGCAGCTATGAATCCATACCTAGCCTTAGCTATTGGTGTAGTGGTATTTTTGGTTGGTACTTATGTTTTATGGCAGATGGGTGTGGCTGATAAAATCGTAAAATATTTAAATAAACATTATTCTGAAAATAGTACTGGTATTTTCACTCGTTTCTTTTTTGGCATGTTGATGCTAGGTGCATCTATTGCCGCAGTTTTGGGCCTAGAGCCGGTATTAGGAGCCTTTGGCATTGGTGTAGTATTATCCAAGGTAGATAATGAAATTAAACATAGTGCTTGGGAAAAAATTGAAGGTTACATGCATATTTTTGTCGGTGGATTTTTGGTCAGTATCGGCACCATGTTACCGCGGGCAGCTTTAGTTGATTGGAAAGTATGGCTATGGGCCATTCTATTTACGGTCGTAGGTTTCTATGGTAAATACATAGTAAAGTATTTATTCAAAAATAAAGAAAATGGCAAATTAGTTGGATATGCCATGTCTATTCGTGGTGAAGTTGGCTTGGTTTTTGTAGCGGTAGCGCTAGCTAATCATGCTCTGGATGAAACCATGGCTTCAGCCGCTTTATTAGCAGTTATTCTAGTGACAGTATTGGGCGCAATTTTGTTTGAAAAAGCAGTGACCAAACAGGTGGTTAGTGAAAAATAAATTAATATTTTTTGTAATCCCGCGTAGCTTTTTGCTTCGCGGGATTTTTTGTTTTATGGTATAATAAAATTAATATGTATATAACTTTATCCTTATTTTTGGCTGGTTTTTACTTCTTAATCAAAGGAGCCGACTGGTTGGTTATTGGCGCTTCATCAATCGCCAAAAAATTTCGAGTTTCTAATTTAATGATTGGATTGACAGTAGTTTCTTTTGGTACTTCAGCTCCAGAGCTAATCGTTAATTTAATAGCTTCATTTCAAGGTAGTTCAGATTTGGCTATTGGTAATGTTATTGGTTCCAATATATCCAATGTTTTGTTGATTTTGGGTATAGCAGCAGTTATTTTCCCCTTGGCTGTAAAAAGAGGCACTACTTGGAAAGAGATTCCTTTTAATTTATTAGCCATATTAGCACTATGGTTATTGATCAATGATACTTTGATAGACGCTGGTAGCGCTAGTTTGTTGAGCAGGATAGACGGTGGTATTCTATTATTATTTTTTATAATTTTTCTTTATTATACTTTTGGCATTGGCAAAGTAGAGGGTGAAGGTGAAGATGTAAAAAAACACAGCATTTGGATATCTGTAATGATGGTTATAGCTGGTATGTTGGGCTTAGCTTTTGGAGGTAAATGGATTGTAGATGGAGCCATAGTTATCGCTCAATTTTTTGGCATGTCCGAAGGCTTAATTGGTTTGACTATCATAGCCATTGGTACGTCTTTGCCAGAATTAGCTGCGACTGCTGTGGCTGCCTGGAAACATAATCCAGATATCGCTATCGGTAATATTATTGGATCAAATATTTTTAATATTTTTTGGATTTTGGGACTTAGTGCCTTGGCAAAACCCTTGTTGTTTAACGATTCTTTAAACATAGATATTTATGTCATGTTTATTGCAACTATTGTTTTATTTTTATTTATGTTTGTAGGCAAAAAAAATATTTTGCAACGCTGGCAAGGTATTGTCATGATTGGATTATATGTGGCTTACATCGTATATTTAGTATTAAGAGGATAAAAATATGGATCAAGAAAGACAAAAAAATACTCCTGATAATGGAGCTGATAATCAAGAAAATCAAACACAACCATCAGTTTCCGAGTCAGTAAAAAAAATAAAGGTGCCTATGAATGATACAGAAGTAGAGGCTGCTGCTGATGAGGTGGCTAGGGTAGATTTGGGCGCGGGACATGATCCGGTTACTGACGAAGAATCATTGGAAGACGGTGAGGTTAAATCTGGTACGCCAACCTGGCAATGGATTATTTTAGCTATCATCATTATAGCTATTGCCGGAGTATTGTACTGGTATTTCTTTATGAAAAGTAAGGGTTCTGACGCGCCACCAGCTGAGATAGTGCCAACAGAAGAGGCTGCAGTAGAAGAAATCATTCCACCAGAAGAAGAAATTATTGAAGATGAGCCGGTAGAGGAAATTGATACAGATGGAGATGGCATTTATGATGTTGATGAAATTTCGCAGGGGACAGATCCAAATAATTCGGATACAGATGGAGATGGTCTTGCTGATGATCAAGAATTAGGATGGGGGACAGATCCAAATAATTCGGATACAGATGGAGATGGCTACACAGATTTTGAGGAAACATCAAATGGCTATAATCCTTTAGGTGAGGGACGGATTGATGTGCCTCCGATAGAAGAGGAGCTTATTGTGAACAACGATCTTAATTCTCCAGAAGGGACCTTAGCTATATTTGCTCAAGCTTTTAATAACAGCGATGCTGATTTGTTGGTAACGACTTTAGCAGAAGACAATCCAGATTATCAGATGGCAATAGATGATGGTGCTAGCTTGATTGCTTTTATGCAAATTTATTTTGAGAACAAAACTGTTTCTTTTGAAATTACATCATCTGTTGAAGGAGTAACGCCAGATATTTTAGATCTGCAAGTGATTACCTTTTTAAATGGTGAAGCTTTTCAAGAAGATCCTATGAAAATGATCAAAATAGGTGAAGAATATAAAATTTTAGAGTAAAAATATGGAAGAACAACAAAATAATCAGCCGGTGCAAGGTAATCAGAATGTTGCACCGCAACAAGTAGAGCCTTCTTTAGTTGAGCAGCAGCCAGTGGCAATTGAGCCAAAGAAAAAATCTAAATTATGGCTTTGGATTGTTTTAGTTATCATTTTAGTTTTAATCGGTACTGGTGGTTGGTTTTATTATGCTAAAGGGCAGGCTATGCTTTTAGTTAAAGATATGTCGTGGAATTGGGGAATTGAGTATGAAAATTATTCCATGGATCATAATTTAGACCTTAGCGTGACAGATATTAAAAATGGCAACAGTGGCAGTGTATTTTATTTGCCAGAGACAGTAGATATAAAAATAGAGGGTCAACATGTAAGTTCAAATTTAAATATCGAGGGAAATAATAGTATAGATATTGCCATGTTGGAGATGATGGACATACATGCGGATTTTAGATATAAAAAACTTGCCGATATTATCTATTTATCTTTAGCAGCTACAGGTGAGGCAGTTGATAACATACCAGATGTTTTGCAAAATCAATGGTTAATGATTGATAAGAATAACATGGAAGGTGGTAACGCATTGCCTATGACCAACTTTGATCCAAGTGACTATGATAAATACGTTAAAGATTTTAATAAAAAATTAAACAATTTTTTACAGCGCGGTAAAGATGAAAAGTGGTTTTCATTGTCTGATCCACATCAGAATAAAGATGGCGTGGATGGTAAATTGAAGAAAATAAATCTTAAATTAGATTTAGATAAAATAGATGCATTTGTAGTTGGGTTGATAGAAACTTTATACCCAGAAGATGTGATAGAAGAGATAAAAGATAGATATCAAGATTTTAAAAATGATAATCAAAATTATCAAAATTTTAAAGATTTAATGTTTACATCAAAAATTGGTTTTTGGGTAAACACCAAGACAAAAGAAGTTCAAGGTCTTGGTCTGAGTGTGACAGATTTTGAGCTAAAAAATGATGGTCAGCACGTTGCAAATATTAGTTTAGAATTTAATCAAATAATAAACAATATTGAGCCTCGTGAAATTGTAGCGCCAACAGAGACGATAAGCATCGAAGAGGTAATGGAGACGCTATTTATGGGTATGTCATCAGGCTATAGTACAAATGGAAATACTCTTGGCTCTGAAGTTGATCCCAGTGTTATTTTTATTCAAGAACAGATGGAACAATTAGGCGCAGGCATTAGCATTTGTTTTGACGCTGAACAGGAATTAGTAACACCACAAGTAGGTGTACCGATGTGTAATGGTGTAGAAGTCACTTCCACCTGGCCGAATTTAGCATACGGGTATCAGTGGAGTGAATACATTTTTTCAGATCCAAGTTCAGGTAGCTTTGAATTTTGTGCTTACAGTGATGATATGTCCGGAATCGCTTGTAATGAAATGGGTTGTTTTATGCAGACTTGCGTAGAGAATTGTAATCAGATGGACTGTGGGACTTATGACATTATTGAAGTAGATACCGATGGAGATGGCCTAGTTGATTTAATTGAAACAGATTTTTTCGGCACAGATCCAAACAATCCAGATACAGATGGAGATGGTTATAATGATGGCGATGAAGTAGAGAATGGCTATAATCCACTTGGTGAGGGGTTACTAGAAGTATAAAATTTATACAAATAAAAAACCGCCGCCCATTTGGGCGGCGGTTTTTATAATACTTTATTTAATATAATTCAAAGGATTTTTTCTTACTTCATTGATCCGTACTTCAAAGTGAATATGAGGACCAGTTGACCAACCAGTAGATCCGATCAAAGCAATGGTTTGTCCACGGCTGACAGAATCACCAGTTTGAACTAAAAGTTTACTAGCGTGAGCATATAAAGTTTTCATGCCGTTACCATGATTAATCACTACATTATAGCCATAACCACGTGACCAACCAGATCTTTCTACTTTGCCAGCTTCAGCAGCATAAATAGGGTTACCAGTTTTGTCACCAACATCTAAACCAGAGTGACCATAGTGATAATATTGAGTTATACGATGGCTATTTAGCGGCCACAAAAGTTTAGTGCCGGCATCATTGGTAGCTGAAGCTACTTTTTCATTACTATAAACAGAAGTGACTGCTTTGGGAGTGTAGGAGGATCGAACTTGAGTCGGCTTAATACCATTAGGGATGAATAATAAGTCACCAATTTTGATATCACCAGCATCGGCTAGCTTATTGGTATTGATAATTTTATCAGCATCAGTTTGATATTTTTTAGCAATACCCAATACAGTATCACCAGATGTAACTTCATGATTAATTCCAGAGTTCGGCAGGATGGTTAATTTTTGTCCTGGTCTAATAGTACTATTCCAAGTTAGATTATTTTCCCATAGCAAAGTATTCACGGTAATGTTAAATTTTTCAGCAATTTTTCCTAAAACATCACCAGCTTGTACAGTATAATCAACAGCATCAGCACGATTAATATCGTCAGTATTTTCTTCGTTACTTTCTGAAGTTAATAAGACTAGACTAGTATCGATGTCCGCAGTATTAGTCTCAGCTGCAAAAGGTGTGTTGATGACCATTTCCTGTAAGACGCCCTGTTCCTCGGTAAAGTTTTTGGCAATGGGGGCATTATTAGTTACGATAGCAGTTTCTTCTATCAATTCACTCCAGCCTTCTTCTGAAGGCGTGATTAGGCTAGGTAGCAAGCTATTATTAGCGTATTCATCAACGCCAAAAGTTTGAGCAAAAATATTGTTAGCACTGACAGCAAAAATGATAAGCAGAATAGTAATGCGAGGTAAATATTTTTTGATAAAAGGTAAATAATTAATTTTATTGTTTGATAAATTTTTATATTTATTTTTTATTTTTAAAGTTAATCTATATAAAGGTAAAATAATTGGCCAGAAAAATAGTTTGCCAATGCCGTATATGGTTGCACCCAAAACACTAGCTATGATAGCTAGTGGTTTCTTTAAGGCGATAATACTATCGATCAGCTTTAGTGCTGATTTAGTTAAGATTTTCTTGAATAAAATACTAATATATTTGTGCTTAATATTTAGCTCAATATAGTTATATTATAAAGCATAGCATAACAAAATAAAAGGTTTTTGTCTACCCATCAGGAGTTCACTTAATCTAAAAATATTAGTTTAGCATTAGTATTTTAAGTTGATTTTTTGGGGATTTTTTGTTAAAATTGGTCTATAATCATTTGATTTTTGTGTTTTTATGAAGACCGAGTATCAGCCACAAGAGATTGAGAAAAAGTGGCAGAAATTTTGGGAGGACAATCAGACTTTTGCCGCCAAGGAAGAATCCGGTAAAGAGAAGTTTTATGGTTTGATCGAGTTTCCTTATCCATCGGGTGATGGTTTACATACTGGACATCTGCGTTCTAATACGGCCATGGATATTATTTGTCGTAAACGTCGTATGGAAGGCAAAGAAGTTTTATATCCAATTGGTTTTGATGCTTTTGGCTTACCAACAGAAAATTACGCAATCAAACAAAATCGATTGCCTCAAGAAGTTACAGCAGAAAATATTGCCACCTTTACTAGACAGCTTAAAGAAGCTGGATTTAGTTTTGATTGGAGTAGATCATATTCCACAACTGATCCTGAATATTATAAATGGACACAATGGATTTTTATCCAAATGTTCAAACGTGGTTTAGCACACAAAACTTCGGAGACTATTAATTGGTGCCCAGCTTGTAAGATCGGCCTAGCTAATGAGGAGGTTATTGGTGGGGCTTGTGAGCGTTGTGGCAGTGAAGTAACGAAAAAAGAAAAAGAACAATGGATTTTAAAAATTACTAAATATGCTGATCGCTTGATTGATGATTTAGATCAAGTAGATTTTTTAGAACGAATCAAAGCTCAACAGATAAATTGGATTGGTCGTAGTCATGGAGCAGAAGTTGATTTTGCTATTCAAGATACTGAAGATACATTGAGAGTTTTTACAACACGTCCCGATACTTTATTTGGCGCAACTTTTATGGTTGTTGCTCCAGAGCATAAAATTTTAGAAAAATACAAAGATCAAATTTCAAACTGGAGTGAAGTAGAGGAATATATCAATCAAGCTAAAAATAAAACAGATATAGAGCGATTAGATGCATCCAAAGACAAGACCGGCATTAAATTATTTGGTTTAGAGGCTGTAAATCCAGTAAATCAAGCTAAATTAGCTATTTTTGTAGCTGACTATGTGCTGACTTCTTATGGTACGGGAGCTATTATGGCCGTGCCAGCTCATGATCAACGTGATTGGGAGTTTGCCAAACAATTTAAGTTACCAATAATTCCCGTTATTTCCGGTGGAGATGTTACAGAGCATGCTTTTACAGAAATTGAAGAAGGCAAGATGAAGAACTCTGGTGAGTTTGATGGAATTAGCTCAAAAGAATGCTCACAAAAAATTACAGAGTTCCTAGCTAATAAAAATTTAGGTAAATTTGCTACAAATTACAAATTACGTGATTGGATTTTTTCTCGCCAACGTTATTGGGGCGAGCCAATCCCAATGATTAATTGTCAAAAATGTGGTTGGCAAACAGTTCCAGAAGATCAGCTGCCAGTAGAGCTACCAGACATTGATGATTTCAAGCCCACAGCCGACGGACAATCGCCACTTGCCAAAGTCAACGAATGGGCAAATACTACCTGTCCTCAATGTGGAGGAACAGCTCAACGAGAAACTGATGTGATGCCAAATTGGGCTGGCTCAAATTGGTATTTTGTTCGTTATGCCGATGCTAAAAATAATAAAGTCTTAGCAGATAGTGATAAAGTGAAATATTGGCTACCAGTTGATTGGTACAATGGTGGCATGGAGCACACAACTTTGCATCTTTTGTATTCTCGTTTTGTTTATAAATTTTTGTATGACATCAAAGCTGTGCCGCAAGAGCTTGGCAGTGAGCCATACAAAAAAAGAACAGCTCACGGGATGATTTTGGGTGAAGGAGGAGTGAAGATGTCCAAATCCAAAGGCAATGTGATAAATCCAGATACATATCTTGAAAAATATGGCGCTGACACTGTTCGTTTATACGAAATGTTCATGGGTCCTTTTGATCAATCAATCGCTTGGGATGATAAAGGTGTAGTTGGAGCATATAGATTTTTGAATCGCGTTTGGGATCTCAAAAATAAAATTGCAGACACAGAAGATAGTAAAGAAGTTTTACAAATTTTACATCAGACAATTAGAAAAGTAGGAGATGATATTGAAAACATGCATTTTAATACTGCTGTTTCTCAATTAATGATTTTGATCAAAGTTTTAGAAAAACAAGAAAAAATTTCTGAAAAAATTTGGCATGATTTTACTCTAATCTTAGCCCCATTTACTCCGCATATAGCTGAGGAAATGTGGAATTTATTAGGTAATAAAGATTCTCTGTCTGCTGAAGCTTGGCCTCAGTATGATGAAAATTTTATTAAATTAGAAAATAAAATATTAGCCATTCAGATAAACGGTAAAGTTCGTGATACCATCGAATTGCCAGTGGACAGTGAAGATAGCGAAGAAATAAAACAGCAAGTTTTAGCTTTAGACAAAATCCAGAAAGCTTTAGAAAATAAAGAAATCAAAAAATACATTCATATTAAAAATAAAATTATCAGCATTGTTGTTTAGCTGATGACAAAAACAAAAATAAATGCAATTGCTAGCTCAATTTAAACAAGTTCGTTTCTCTAAAGGCTTGATTAGTTTGTATTTGAACAAATTATTGTTAGACTTTGGCGGAAATATCTTTAGTATTTTTTTACCAATTTTTTTATATCAACAATATAATGATATAAATTGGGTAATTTTATATTATTTATTAGGCCACTTGTTATATGTAGTGACTTTACCGCTTGGCGCTCAGTTGATGAGTAAAATTGGTATTAGAAAAGCTTTGATTGTTTCTATTTTTTTCCGTTTACCTTATTTTGCCGCTTTTTATTTTTTCCCTAATGATCCATTTTTATATACTGTCTTGGCTATAGTGACTATAACCATGATTCGTAATTTATATTGGATACCATTTCATACCGAAACAGCGAAATTATCAGACAAAAAAACTCGTGGCAGACAATTAAGTATTTTATTTTCCGTTGCCTCAGTTTTGAGTATTGCTGCTCCATTGATTGCCGGATTTATTTTGGAAAGATGGAGTTTTGCGGTAGTGACTGTGATCGGTGCGACTTTATCTTTGATTTCCATTTGGCCATTGCTGTATTTACCACCAAGTAAAGAAGAATTTAGTTGGCGATATTTAGAGGCCTGGAAATATTTTTTTCATCCATTTAATCGGCGTATGGTTTTCGCCTATATGTCTGATGGCTTGGTCAATATAGTTAACAAAATTTTTTGGCCACTGTTTATTTTTTCTATCTTAGATGAAAAATATGCAGCTATGGGATTATTGACGGCTGGTATTTTGTTGATTGGCATGGTCTTGCGTTTATTTATTGGCAATTTATTGGATCGTTGGCATAAGCATAAATTATTGCGCATTGGTGCGGCTTTAAACGCTAGTGCTTGGTTTTTAAAGACCATAGTCATTTCTGGTTTTCATATATTTTTAGTGTCTACTTATCACGCCTTGGCTTTAATTATTTTAAAGACGTCTTTACAAACTTTAGTTTATGAGAAGGCAGCTGATCGAGGACATTATGTCGATGAGTACACAGTGATCAAAGAAATGGCAGGATCATTTGGTCGAGTGCTTGGTTTAATATTATTGGCTGTGTTATTATTATTTTTACCAATGCAATCCAGCTTTGTCGTAGCTGGAGTAGCCGCCTTATTTGTTAATTTATTACGTTAATGAGAGAAGTAGAGTTAAATTCTAGAAACAGTTTAGAGGTATTGCAACAAGCTGTTGATGTGTTAAATAGAGGAGGAGTGATAGTCTATCCAACAGAAACATCCTATGGTTTGGGTGGTAATTTTTTTGATAAAAAAGTTGTTAATAAAATTTATCAGATTAAACAACGTGATGAAAATAAGCCGCTGCCAGTTATAGTGCCAGACATGATGACAGCTACAACTTTGGTTGAATTTCCGCAACAAGCTTTGCGACTTGCTACCGAGCATTGGCCAGGGCCATTGAATTTAGTCCTGCCTTATCGTTATTGTCAGGCAAATCATTGTCATAATGATTTTTTGGCTTTGCGAGTATCTAGCCACCACTTTGTTCGTGATCTCTTAATTCATTTTGGGTCGGCTATTATTTCTACTTCCGCCAATATTGCTGATGAAGGAGATTGTTACACAGTTGAAAATGTTCGCCGACAATTTAAGCAGGCTGAACATCAGCCGGATTTATTTATCAATTTTGGTAATTTGCCCAAAAATCAGCCATCAACTACTATTAAGATAGATAAAGATAATAAAGTGCAGATTTTAAGACAGGGTAGTTTAAAGATAGATATATAATATGAGGTATAAAAGATTTTTCCATAGTTTGTTTCCCAAAAAGATGAAGCGCCAGGTGAAGGAATTATTTGTTTCTTCTATTTTATTAAACTTAGCCTTATCTTTAGTAGTTATATTTGAGCCGATTTATTTATATAAAATAGGCTATTCTTTGCAGGATTTAATGCTTTTTTATTTGATTGTCTACGGAGCCTATTTATTGTTAATGCCTTTGGGTGGAAAATTTGCTCGCTACAAAGGCTATGAAGCTGGTCTTTTGGTTGGTAGCATTTTGTTTGCTACTTTTTATGTTGTTTTATTTTTGATTCAAGATTATTCAATATTATTTTATATAGCACCAATTATCTTTGCCTTACAAAAAACATTTTATTGGCCAGCTTACTATGCCGATTTTGCTAGATTTTCCGATGATGATGAAGAGGGCAGGGAGTTGAGCAGTTTTACAGTTTCTACTTCACTGGTCTATATTTTAGGAATTGCTGTAGCTGGATTTATTATCAGTTTCTGGGGCTACGGTATATTATTTATTTTATCCGCTCTTTTATTTATCGGATCAAATATTCCTACCTTATTAACTAAAGAAAAATTTAAACCACAAAAATTTGGCTACACTAGCGCGTTCAAAGATTTATTTGACAAAAAAAACAGAAAATCACTATTTGCCTATATTGGTTTTGGCGAAGAATTGATAGTAATGGTTATTTGGCCAGTCTTTATTTCTTTGATTATAGCTGACATGAAAGATTTGGGCTTGATCGTTGCTTTAGCCACTTTAGTTACCGTGATTATTAGCCTATATGTTGGTAAAATATCAGATTCTAAAAATAAACGTTCAATTTTAGCACTAGGTAGCGCTTTTTATTCTGTGGCTTGGTTTATTAGAATTTTTATAGTTAACCAGCTGGGTATATTTTTTGTAGATACCATGTCTCGTTTGGCTAAAAATGTGATTAACATCCCTTTGTTAGCTATTACTTATGAGAGGGCAAAAACAAAAAATGTAATGCGTACTATTGTTTTCTTTGAAATGAGTCTGGTGATTGGAAAATTAGTGGCCATCTTACTTATTTATTTTGCCTTATTCTTTATCACCGATGAGGTTTTTGCTTTCAAATTAACTTTCATTTTAGCTGGTGGCATGTCTTTGCTTTATATGCTTTTATAGTTTGTCATGGATATAAGTCAGCTACAATTTTTATTAGATAAATATCAATTAACTCCAAATAAAGTTCGGGGTCAAAATTTTTTGGTTTCCGATGAAGTTTTAGCGACCATAATTGCTGCTGCTAAGATAGAAAAAGATGATTTAGTTTTAGAAATCGGCCCTGGTTTGGGCGCTCTGACTCAAAAACTGGTAGAACAAGCAAAACAAGTTGTCAGCTTTGAAGTAGATAAACATTTTCAGCCATTATTAAACAAATTAGTCAAAGTAAATAAAAATTTGCAAATTAAATGGCAAGACATTTTATCGCTCACCGATGAGCAATGGCAAAATATTTTATTTACACACAAAGCTAAGCATTATAAAGTTGTTGCTAATATTCCGTACTATTTGACTAGTAAATTGATTAATAAGTTTGTATCAGCTAAACACAAGCCACAATCAATGACCTTATTGATACAACGCGAAGTCGCAGAAAGAGTGATAGCAAAAAAGAACAAGCATAGTTTATTATCTTTGGCCGTATCTTTTTATGCGCAAGCCAAAATGGCTGGCTTGGTTGATAAAAATGATTTTTATCCAGTGCCCAAAGTTGATTCGGCTATTTTGCATATTGATAACATTAGATATTGGGATCACAAAGCTGACGAAAGGCGAGTTTGGCAACTTGTGCATTATGGCTTTGCCAGCAAAAGAAAGAAATTAGCTAATAATTTATTAAGTGATCAAAATTTAGATAAAGATGCGGTATCAGCAGTTTTTACAAAATTAAAATTAGACAAAAATATACGAGCAGAGGACTTAAGTATTGATGATTGGATTGCTTTAGGACAGAATTTATAACAGCCCCAAAGAGTTGCTTTGGGCTGTTTTTTATTTTCGGAAATTTATGTTATAATAAGTACAACTTAATCTTATATACATGGCCAAAAAACCATATAAAATCAAAGACCAAGCAGATCGAAATTCTCAAGTTAATTTTGCTAGTTCTCATGCGCCGAATTTTGGTGACTCGAGCTGGCGACATATCTTAAAGAACAAAACTTTTTGGCCTTTTTTAATTCTAGTTATAGCTATTATTTTTGTTGGCAGCTGGTATTTTAAGACGCAATTATTAGAAAAGCATTTCGCTCTTGATGTGCCAGATTTTTTGCAAGATCAGCTTAATCCAGATCAAAAAAATGAAGCCCAATTAGTAGAGGATCTTAAAAACAATGATACGGATCAAGATGGATTAACTGATTATCAGGAGCTTTATCAATATCGCACTAGTATGTTTTTGGAAGATACTGATAGTGACGGCTATACAGATTTGGAAGAAGTCAACTCAAATAATGACCCTTTATGCCCATCAGGCGCAGATTGTAATTTATTATACTTGATCACCCCAAACACTAGCTTGTCTCAGGTTATAGAAGAAGTTACCTTAAATCCAGATTTGACGATTGAAGAGGCAGCCTTGATTGAGTTTAGAAATTTTTTGGTAGACAATGGCATGAGTCAGGAAGATGTAGATAGTTTATCAGATGATGATTTGTTATATATTTTTAGTATTCTAGATGAGAGTGGCATTGGTTCCGAATCACCTGAAGATTTGGGAGTAGAACATATTAGAGCATTTTTATTGACTCAACCAGGGGCAGATGCTGAAGAAATTAATAACTTAAGCGAAGAAGAGCTTTTAGGACTTAGAAATCAATTATTAGATTTATAAATATCAATTAGTCAAAATAGTTATGAAAAAGTACCAAAGAGTCTTAGCGGGGATAGGAATTTTTCTTTTTTTGTTTACCGTATCTATTACTCCTAATATTGAACTTCATTCAGTTGTACATGCTCAAATTGCAACGACCGAGCTAGAATCTGTTCCGCAAATTAGAGAAACAATTTGGCAGAAGATAGGGAAGGCTATTAGTAAGGCTTATAAGCAAGTACTCAATCAAACAGTGAATAACACTGTTCGAAGTTGGGCTAATAATTTCGCTTATGAAGTAGCTAATTCCATTGTCACTGGAGCAGAGGGAGGCAAACCATTATTTAGAACAGATTCGATTAAAAATGCTTTGCGTAAATCTGAAGAAGCGGCTATCGGTGAGTTTATTGGAGATTTGTCAGAGAGACACTTTGCTGATTTGGGTCTAAATTTATGTGATCCTTCCATTGAAGTTAAATTAACCTTAACTTTGGGCTTGATTGATTCTAAAGCGCCACCAGCACCAAAATGTAATTGGCAAGAAATACAGCAAAATTGGAGTCAATTTTCAAGTCAAGTCAAGGATGGTCGTTGGCAAGATTTTATAAAAATCAGCCTAAACACAAATACTAGAAATAAAGAAACTTGGAATGATTTTTGGTCTCAGTTTGATCCTGGCAGAAGTGATTTAGATATTGCTTTTAAGGTTTTGACAGAAGCACAAGAAAGAGAACAAAGAGCAGCAGAAGTAAGTAAAATTACATCAGCTGAATGTCAGGGTTATAGAGATAAGCAGACAGTTATCACTCAAGAAGTGAAGACTCATTGTGCGCAGATTTTAAAAATCTCAGAAATACAGTTTGATTTAGCTAACAGTACTGATCAAGGCTTTATGTTTGGCTATGAAAAAGAGGACAGCACCTTGAAGTTGGTCTTGAAAGAAGCTGGAAACATGTTTATGCAGACATTATCTTCTAAATTGTTAAAACTATATATTGATAAGGGTATTCGTCAAATTGCTAGTTGGTATGATGAAGACACTAGCTTTAGAGCGAGTTTATTAGACAAATTACGAGGTGGCGTAGATTTACGTCGTCCACCAGCTGGAGCAGATGTTTTTAGAGATCTGCAAACTTTGAGTTTTGGTGAAATAGAAAATTATAATAGCCTAGAAAATTTTGTTATTTGTCCAGATGAAGTTGATTTTCTTCATCCAGATAATTGTGTAATGAAGGCAGAGTTTTTACAGATATTAGCTCAGAAAAAAACTGTTACCGAGGCTATTGAACAGGGCCTGATAGATGGTAGTACTCCTTTTATTAGTTTGAATGATCCTCGTAATAATAGTGACACGTGTTATCGTGAAGGTCTTTGTTATCATAACTTGATTAAACTAAGAGAAGCAGGTGTTGTATCAGTGGGTTGGGAGCTAGCAGCTGAGCGTAGTCCAACTGGACGCGCTGTCACTCTACAACAAGCAATAGATTGTTTTGAAGATGCGCCTTCTTCGCCTTGTGTGTTTGCTACTTCTCCAGATTATGATGATCATAATCCCTATTATCATTTGGTTGATCCAGATTGGGTACTGAAAAATCCACCTGCTCGTTGTAATGCCTTGGTCTATGCGCCTACTCTAGAATCTAGTCAAACTAGCTCTAGACAAGAATATTGTGCCGATGTGGAAACTTGTTTAGCCGAAGATGATCAGGGAAATTGTATAGATGGGCAATATGGTTATTGTACTCGTTCAGAAAATATTTGGCGTCTAAATGGCGATATTTGTGAAGATGGAGAAATATATTCGGGCTGTCTGACTTTTGATAATGATGGTTTAGGGGAAGCATCTTATTTAGAACAGACTTTGGATTATTGTACAGTTGATCAAGCTGGTTGCTTGCGTTATTCTCAAGAAAAAAATGTAGATAATGCTTGGGTATTAGATGACATAGCGGTTGATGACAATGATCTATTTTTGAATAACCAATCAAGTTCTTGTCCATCAGATCAGGCTGGTTGTAATGAGTACATTGTGATGGCCACGGGGCTAGGTATTAATTTATTAGACAATGGTGATTTTAATTATTATACAGGTGATATAGATGATGGCGTGAGTGATATTATTAATGGCTGGACATCTCCAAATATGCAGATTGTGTCAGATGCATATTATGGCGCAACAGCAGCTAGTTTCCAAAATAGTATCTCTACCACTTTTGACACGGGCTTGGCTCTAGCTAATAGAACTTTTGCTGTTAGTTTTTTTGGCAAAGCTTCTAGTGCAAATAATTACACTCTTAAAACAAAGGTTGATGGCGTTGATAGTTCTAGCGAGTTATTCGACATAACACCAAATTGGGCATGGGAAGAGTTTAAATTTAGTTTTGATCCAGATGAAGAGCACACATCATTTACTGTCCTTATTAATGGTCCAGGGGCCATTATTGATTCTGTAAAACTAGAAGAAGTATTAAATTCTAGTGCTAGTGCTACGGCCTATACTACTTATGGAGATGGTGGTCGTATATTTATGGACGATAGTCGCAATATGTGTTTGGCAGAGGAGGTAGGCTGTCAGGGTTATCTTCCAGATAATGGTGATCCTATGATTCCAGCTATGATTTCAGTAAATGATATTTGTCCAGCTGAATGCGTTGGTTATTCCTCCTTCACTCAAAGGCCAGATACTTTTGATATTTTAGAAGGTTTAATAGATCCAGAGTATTATAACTTTATTCCTACTACAGCTCATAGCTGTCCTTCGATAGCCATCGGTTGTGAAGAATTTACAAATTTAGATGAAATAGCTGAAGGTGGAGAAGGAAAAGAATACTATACTTATCTACGTCAGTGTGTGCCGATGGATGCTGGTAATATAGAAACATATTTTACTTGGGAAGGACAAGACGTGGTTGGGTATCAACTAAAGACCTGGACAACTTTACGCAGTAATTTAAGCGCTGCTCCATGTACTAATGTCTCGCCAGGTTCAAATACTTGTATAGACACGGCATTTAATGACGACAGTTTTTGGGACGATTATGAGGTCAGGGCTTGTGGTCCAGAAACTCCAGATCCATTTGATGGGCCTGAATTTAATCCAAACTGTAGAGAATTTTTTGATGTAGCCGGTAATCCACATTATCGTTTACAAGATAGAGTAGTATTTGCTTCTGATGATTGCCATGATTATCGTCGGTCAGCTACAGGACAACAATATCAAGCTATACCAAGCTTAAGTTTCAGTTGTCCGGCCCAATTTGATGGCTGTAAATCTTATACTGGCAATGCTGCTAATAATGTTCGACAAATATTTATTGATAATTTTGAAAGCGGTTCTTATGTTCCATGGGCAGGAGCTGGCCTAGATATTTCTAATCAATCTATGGCCAATAATGGGCACTCCTTAAAAGCCAACGCTAATACTACTATTAGTCGTGGACTGACAGGTTTGCAAACTAATCAATCATATCAAATATCCTGGTGGATGAAGAATTCTGGTAATTTAGATGATGTAATAGTTACCTTGTCTGATGGTACTGACATTTTTGACATTGGTAACACAGGTGTAATTAGCTTTGGTGATTGGCGTCGTTATGAATTAACAGCTAGTGAAATATTTAATATAGACATCGATGGCTCTTTGGAATTACGTATTGAGTTCATTGGTAACGGTGAAGTTTTCTTGGATAATGTTATTTTGAAAGAAGTGATCGATAGTCTATCCTTTGTCAAAAATTCTTGGAATACACCGATACAATGCGATACCCCTTTTGAAGGTGCGTATCTAGGTTGTCAATCTTATACAGATACCAATGGTATAGATTATAATCTAAAATCATTTAGCAATTTATGTCGTGAACAGTCTATCGGTTGCATGGCTGTGATCGACACTAATAACACTAGCAATCCTTTCTCGGAAACATTTAATGAGTCTTATTGTAGTAATTTAATTTTCAACACAGAGGCTTCATGTAATTTAAATGGAGAGACGTGGACTGATGAATATTCAGAAATCACTATAGCAAGCGACAGTATTGATTATCTAGTACCAAATCCAAATAATTACTGCCCACAAGCCTATAAAGGCTGTAGTGCTTTGGGATTGCCGAGCGTGGATCAAGCCACTGATTCGATTACTGGTTTTAGTACGGTTTATAAAATGAATGATCCAGATAATTATCAAAACATTTTGTGTGCTGCTGATGCCTTGTATTGTGAGGCTTATAGTTCAGATAAAGGGAATTATTATTTCCGGGATCCTGGTAGCCGCACCTGTGTTTATCGAGAGCAAGTTAATATGTCAATCGGGCTAATTAGCGGATTGTTTTCCGGGTGGTTTGTTAGTGATAGCTTAGATACTGATACACCGGTTGGCTGTAGTGATAATGGAGATGCCGCATATAGTAGTGCTGATTTTCAATTACCAACTGATTGGGCAGCTGCCTGTCCAGCTCATAAAAATTTATGTACTGAATATAGGGACCCAGCAGATCCAGCCACTTGTGATGTCAACGTAGCTGGTAGCTGTCAGTCATATTATTATTATAACAATGATAAAATTGACCAAAGTAGTTGTAATGGTCAGGTAGATAGAAATAGTGGTTGTGTATTATTATATGAAACTAATGATTGGAACGCACAACATACCTTTGTAAATGCTGAATACGATGCTAACGCTACTTATGATCAGAATATTTTAGACAATGCTCCAGTCAACCCATTGCCTGGTGATAATTCTAATATACTAGTTAAAGTAGCTAAAGATAGGCAATGTGCTGAATGGCTGTCTTGTAAATCTTCTACAGCTGTTTTCGATCCAAATACTGCTTCTTATAAAGTAATCAGTGACGCTCTAGATAGTTGTATCGGCTATGGAGATAATAACAATATTACGCAATGTGCTGAATGGGGCTCTAATACCGACACGACGCCATTAACCTTTGAAGAATACCAATCACGAGCAACTGGCGTTAATGATCATTTGCAATGGTCGGATCAAGATTATCTTGGTTATTCCACTCCTAACTCTTTGCCAGTGAAGGATTTAGTAGTTTATAATTTTTCTACCACCACGGAACCAGATCCAAGATTGGTCTATGAGTCAGAAGATGAAGCTGAGTGTGAAAGTAGGCCAAACGGTGCTGTGTGTCATGCTGATGTAGGCGACGAAAACATGGCGGGTACCTGTCAAGATGAAATTTGTTGGATTAATCCAATATTAGGGAAAGATGCTCTTGGAGTTAACACGCGTGGCTATGCTGCTCAAAATGCTCCTTTTGCTCATAATATAGATGTTAATAGAAGTGCTGATCCCCTACCTTATAGTCAAGCTAACATTTGTGAAGATGGGGATAATTCTTGTGAGATTCAATACAAGAAAGTAACCTACGGTTTAGGTGGCGTCACAAAATATTACAGTGATAGTTTTGCGCCTGGTGCTTGTATCTCTGTTTCTGGTGAAGAAATTCCAGATGATGAGGCATATAATGACAATGGTACATACATTACAAAGCCATTTGAGGGCTCGCCTTGTTTAACCAATGATAATTGCGGTGGTCGTGAAAATGGTGGTCGTTGTCAGGATGCTAATAAAATAGAAACTTTCATGAATTGGCCAGGTGTTTGTTTAGAATATGATCGCTCTACTCCAGTATTAATGGATGGCGCAGGGGATGAGCTAGCAGAGAAATATTATTGTAACCAATGGTATCCAGTTGATGAAGTGCAAGGTGCTCAAAGTTTATATAATAATTTTACAGAAGCTGGATTTTATTCTGACACAGGTGCTGATGTTCAAATGTGTGCTGTAGGTGAAGCTTATAGTACATTGGAGGATAGGTATTACTGTGTAAAAGAAGAGGACACTTATGGATTTTGTTCAATATTAGCTAAAGTTCCAGCGGGTTCCAAATTTGTCACATCTCTTGTGGAAGCTAATGCAGACTTGTTAGTTGGTAAATATTTAAAATCAGATCCACCAGCATTTACGATAGAGCTGGTTGGTGGAGAGGACATCATAGTTCGTGTGGGAGCCAACGATTGTGGCTATGGTGATGCAGATGAAAATGAAGATCGAAATGATCAAGATGAATGTTTTGGTGATGCAAGCGTGTTTATATTTAGCGACTTTAAAGATGCTACAAATATGGCATCAATACTAATAACACGAGAACAACTAGAAAATTTATTTGATGCTGGTGACATAGCAGCAGATATTGAGTATTTCTATTTTGATGAAGAGATAGATTCTGATGGAGACCGGCTAGATCACAGTGGAGTTTTAGCTGGCGCTTTTGGTGATGATAATAATGTTCCTGCTAATGTTGACCCGTTTAATGAGTGGAGCTATAACTATCATTCACGTTGTGGAAGAGACATACATAACGATGAGTGTCCTGCTGGAATGCACCAAATATATGTTCGTAGTTGGCATGGTGGTAGTCATTGCAGTCTTTTTGGCCCTAGACATCATAGGAGCTATCGTTTTTGTAATCCATTGACTTATAATTATTATGCAAAAGCTGAGATTACCCCAAATCTTAATTGTACTGACACTAATTGTAGTGGTCCTTCTAAGGGTAGGGCTTGTCTAGGTGCAGGTGCTCCGTATAACACAATAACTCCTTTTGCTTCATCAGCCTGGGGAGACCCCAATATTTGTAATAATGGCATTGGTTTAAATGCTACAACTACAGATGTAATAGACAAGTGTTTTAAGACATGTGTAGAAAGAATTACTGTGAATGAAGATATGGATCATAGCTGTAGCATTTATGGAGATACAGTTGGCGATCCAGTTAATGATCTAACAGGATGTTACGCTGCTTTATATGATGTTGATGATGGTATTATCGCTAGTCTAGCTTTAGAACAACAAGCCATAGGAGTAGCTCCTCATTATAATGGATGTTTAAGCTCCAATGTTCCATTATGTGCAGCAGTTGTAGATCCGTCATTTTATCAAAATAGTTCGGGGACAGATTGCGGAGATGCTACTGGTTGTTATCAACAATGTGCGATGGTAACTTCTATTGGCGCTGAAGGAGACCGTGATAAATCGTGGGTGCGAACAGACATTTGGTGGCGAGCAAAACAAGAGCCCAGCTCCTATCATAATGTAGTAGGCGGTAATACTTGGAATGCTCGTTATTATGCGGGTCCAAATTATATCACTGAACAGGGTATATATTTTAACAAAATAAATGCTGCTGACTCAAATGCTTATTTTGGTAGCATGTCGGGCAGTCTCAATGTTAATCAGCCATTATTAACCCAAATACCTCTGAATTTTGACCCAAATGCAGCTTCTATTTTCTTTGGTGTTCCTCAGGCTGCCGATCCTTGGGCCGATGGTAGAGGTAGGCTAAAGTGGTTATTAGCGAAGTTTTATAATTTTCAATGGGATAGCATAGATAGTGAGTATGATGAAATTGGATTTGATGGAAGTACATATACCAATAATGATTATAATCCAGATGCCGGCGCAGATTACGACCCTTATATTTATCAAGTTTGTGGTAATGTTTTATGTGATGGCGGCAATGAAGGTATCACGATAAATAATGCCAATACTGGGGACGTTGTTAGTCATGGTGATTTATTTACTGCTATAAAATTTTATTACCACGCTCATCCAGATCATATGCCGATTATTAGTGTCGAGTTTGATCCAGAGGGCAATGGTTTCATTGCGCCAACACTTGGCAAGTATAAAAATAATATGCCGGAGTGTAAGCCAGGAGACACTGTGCCTAGTGGAGAAGGAGAATTGGGTTTTGGTGGTTTAGCTAGGGCTTGCCATACAGGGTATAAGACTTTTTACTCAACTTATAGTTTTGATGATGATGGCGTAAACAATTATCTTTGTGATGGTACCGATGGTAGTCCAGTGATAGAAAATGCTTCTTGTTATCAACCACAAGTGAGAGTGACTGATAATTGGGGCAAGGATACAATCCAAGTCTACTCAGATTGGGTGGTCATTTATCAAGATTAATTTTGATATATATGCATAAATTTTTGACGATGAAGACAATGAAAAAGAATTTTTTATCCAATAAATTTTGGTTTTGGTTAGTAGTGATTACTGGTGTTGCTTTACTGGTACCAAACTTAGCTTGGGCCTCTGGTTTTTCTGATGATGTGGCACAGTTTATTGGTAATGTCATATTTTATGTCTTATTTGCGCCATTTATAAAAATTTTGGAAGTAGAGCTGATCTTATTACCAATCATTGCTCAATTTAATAATTTTACTGATTTACCAGGCGTGGTTATCGGTTGGACAGCTATGAGAGATTTGGCTAATATGTTTTTTATTGTGGTTTTGTTGGTCATGGCTTTTTCTACTATTTTAAAATTTCAAGCTTACGGTTATCGTCAGCTATTGCGTAATCTGATCATCATGGCCATTTTGGTCAACTTTAGTAAATTTATAGTTGGATTTGTGATAGATTTTTTTCAAGTGATCATGCTGACTTTTGTATCTGCTTTCAAAGATGTGGCTGCTGGTAATATTACCGTGGCCCTAGGTTTAGACAAATTAGTTAGCTTTGCAACCAATCAAGGAGATGCTGGCGTGTCTTCGACAGGGGCTTTTGGGCAAATAATTTTAGGTTATTTATTAGCCAGTATCATGGTTGTTTGGACAGTAATTGTAATTTTAGCCTTCATAGTGACCTTGGTCATGAGGATAGTAATGCTATGGATTTTAGTAGTCCTAGCTCCATTAGCCTTTGTGGCCAATACTTTTCCTAATACTAAAAATCAATTTCAATCATGGATGGGTTCCTTAACCAAAGAGGTCATCATTGGGCCATTGTTAGCTTTCTTTTTGTGGCTATCATTTACCATCGTTGGGCAAGGTGTCAGAGATGAATTTATCAATGAACAGACAACTGGTGGTACTCAAGAGGAGATCTCAGGAGATGAGTCATTGGTTGATTCATCAGTAGGTCCTACGCAAGCAGGTCAATGGGATAATATTTTAGTCTATATAGTAGGTTTATCAATGTTAATTGGCTCTTTGAAAGTGGCTTCAAAATTTGGATCCACTGCTGGTAGTGTAGGAGCAGCCTGGGGTGGTAAAGCACAAAAGATGGTAGGCTCAGCTTATCGTAAACTAGGCAAGCAAGCTGCTAGGCCAGCTGTTTGGGCTGCTAAGTCTAGCTGGCAAGGAACCACTGGTGTAGGTGGCATTAAGGGCGGCTTAAAGAGAGCAGATGCTTATGTAACGGGAGGACTTATGAGAAACGTGGGCAGTAAGATTCCAGTAGTAGGGTCTGTTATTAATAGAGGTGGTATGCGTAAGCAGGGAAATGAGAGAAAGCGGGTGCAAGATAAAGCACAGATCATAGAAAAGGGTGCTGAAAATATTCGTCCACAAGATCAAGAGGAATACTGGGAGGGTCGTGTGGGTAATATTAGTAAATATGAACGCGCCAAGACTCGTTTAGCTGAAGGAGGTCCCACTACAAACGAACAAAGAGAGGAAGATAGACAGGCTTTTGAGCATATGGCTGATGATGAGTCTTTAGCTAAAATGCGCCAGACTACTGCTGTTGCTTATGATGAAGGTGCCATGATAAGGGCTATTAAAACAGGCGAGTTGGCCACAAATTTTACATCTGGCAAACTTGATCTAGGCGCTACAGTTGATAAAGATGAACATGGTAACGCAGAGTTATCCAATGATCGTACATATAGAAAATTAGGTAATTTAATGGCTAGAGGATTTTTGGAATTAAGTCCAAAACAACAGGTAACATCTGTAAATGCTATGACGCCCCAAGATCAAGCTGCTCTGTTTGTTAATGTGGCGGCCGTACCTCCAGAACAGCTAGCTGAGATTGATGATGAGCATAAGCAAAAATTGACCACCACTATAGAAAAGAAAGATGAAGATGGTAATGTCGTTGAACGTAAAGGAGTTGCAAATGAAAATAGTGCAGTACACAAAAAATCTCAAGTACTAAATCGATTGAGATTTGGCTCCAAAGAAGCGCTCGCTGCATCCAAGGATTATGAGACCGCTGCATCCAAGGAAGTGGCTGACAAAAAAGATAGCAAGAAACAGCCTTTTACTAATTCAGACACAGCTGCATCACCACAGCCAATGAGTTTTGATATTCAATCTATGCATAAATCACTGGCCAAAGGGCTAGAAGGTAAAGATTTGGCTAGGATGTCGCCAGATATAGATGCTTTTAAAGAGGTTGTCAAACACTTGAGTGACGCACAGGTGGGTGCAATTTCACGTGAGGCGAATACCGGTAAACATATGCGAGTAATTGTTAATGTGCGAGCTGAGGCGGCTCAGGCTAAAATAGAGGCGGGTCAAGCAGAAGGCGGTGATAATGGGATGGCTAAAGTTTTGGAAGGGCAGAGTGAGCTGAGAAAATTATCGAGTAGCATTCTTACTAGGCATTACTATGCAAATAGCGAGCATGCAAAAAAGCATCCACAACCTGATGAGCCGAAAAAATCTAAATCTAAGAAAAAATCTAAAGCAGAGCAAGAACAATTTGATCGAGATGCGGAAGAAAATGATCTTAATGATGACGATAATTAGAATATTCAAGTTAACTTTTAATGTCTTTAATAGATTTACAACAGTTACCACCTGAAGTTCAGGATGTGATATTTTCTGATGATATCACAGATCAAAATTTAAAACTTGCTGATACATTTGGCCTGAGCCAAAGTCAGTTAAGTTTTATTTTGGATGTGGAAGAAAATATTTGGATCAAAAAAACTGCTGTTTTAGACTTGCCAACAGAGCTAGAAGAAATGGATCAGGCAGAAGGTTTAGATATTCGTGAGATAGCCCTGGAGATATCATTGCAGGTTTTATGGCCTTTACAGGAGTATTTAAAAGATGTTGATCGATTGATTTTACGTTTGGGGGGTAAAGTGCCTAGAATGAAACGTTTACGTCGAGCCAAAGCCAAGAGCTCTGTTTTGCCGGTAATGATTAAAGGAGTGGTTAAAATTTTATTAGAACAATATTCAGATCTCAAAGATAAACGATTAAGTTCGAAAAAGATTTTAGCCAAAGATGGTCGTCGAGTTTTACCTAGTATTAGTAACTGGATAGAGGACTACATACATTTTTTAGGAGCTGGCTATCACAATTCTTTACAACGATCAAAATATCTAGCCAAGAGTCCAAATATTTTAGACACCGATGAAGATGAGCGAGAAACATTACGTCATTTTTTTACTTCGTATGATGACGGAGTCATAGTAGAAATAGATGGCTCAACAGCTGTTTTGAAAATCAAAGAAGTCAAAGAAGAAAAAATTACGGCTGAGATAGCTAAGCCAAAATTGCAAGAAGTTTTAGATAAGATTCATAAAAATATTTTGGAATTAGATAAGAGTCTAGTGCCAGAAAATATTATTTTGTCAGAAACTGGAAATAGTTTACATAAATTAAGAGATGTTTTATGGAGGGCTCTAGCCTTGCAGGACAAAGACAAGGTTATTGGCTGCTTAAGGGTTTTATTAAACAAAAAATCTTTAGATTTAATGGTGCAAGAGGATCGTCGTTTTCAAGGTTTGCTAAAAAGGTTTGTCAGTATCAGATATGGTGAACAATCACAGTTTGATTATAATAACAAGTTATTATTACGAAGATTATTTTTTGAGCTAATATTAGTCGATAAACTAGGCCTATCTCAATTACAAGCCACAACGGCCGCTTATTATTTGATAAATTTGACGCCAAAGTCTGGTCAGGTAGTTTACCTAGATACTCAAGAGCAAGAGCTAAGATGGCGAGACGTTCACTTGATGAATAATAAAGTTACTTTTCTAAAATAAAAACCTTTACCCCTCCCGACCTCCCCTTGATAGGGGAGGAGTTTTTTTAAAATAAAAAGTCCCCCTGTTAAGGGGGATTTAGCCTTCGGCTGTGAGCTCAGGCCGAATCGGGGGGGGGTAAAGGTTTTTTTGTTATATATTTTTCCAAATAGTGATCTCTCTTTGGATTTTTTGTCCCGTTCTATTGTAGATTACATTGCCAGCAGGCGATAGTTGATTTGTTTTAATGTGATATGGCATTGCTTGCCAACCAAGTTGTGAGATCACGTCTTGTTCTAGAGTATATATTTTTTGTCCATCCAAATCTATTACTGGGAAAATAAAAATTATTTTAGCATCAGGGTTAGCAATTTTTTTGAACTGTTCAAATGCTTTCTTATAAAGCATTTTTAGTTCATTTATAATAGGCGCTAAATACTTGGTGTCTTGTATACTTAATAAATTACGAGCGTCACCCATGAATGGTTCAGCAACTATTAGATCGACTTTAGTGTCTAAATTAGTAGAGATTTTTTCAACAGGAATTTTTTTAATATTAATTTGAGCGGTGGTATCAAATTTTTCTTGTAGCCAATCAAGATTAACCTGGCTATCTGCTATTGCTTTTTCACTTGAGTCACTACCGTATATTTTGGAAAATCCCAAAAGAGCTGCTTCTTGTAAAATGGTACCAGAGCCACAAAAAGGGTCTAAGAAAATTTTATCTCTATCAGGCCCAGCCAAATTGATCATCATTTGAGCTACTTTGGGTGGTAGCATTCCAGAGCGATTGTCTTTGCGGGGGCGATAAGCATCTCTTTGAGCGTATTTTTCAAAGTCTTGTACAGCTTCTGTTGTGCCAATGATCCATTTTCCTTGATGCTTAATAAATAATAATTCAGCATTGATTAGTTTATTTTTAGTAACAATGACAGAAGATAGATCAGTTTCTTGGCTGGAGACTAAGCGGACACTATGTCCTTGATTTTTTAATTCTTTTTTGACAGATAAAGCCAAAGCTTCAATTTTTTTATATTCTTTTTTATTACCATTATAAAGACTAAAACCAAATTTTATCTTACCATCTTCTTTGGTCTTTATCATGGCTAGCCATTCTTGAGGAGTAATATCAAGTTGCTCAACAGTTTTTTGATGTTTAGCAATTTTGATTGTGCCACCTAATTGGTGTATAAAATTTTGCGGCTCTAGATCATTTTCAGCCATCAAAAAATTATCACCAATAATCGAGCCATCATTTTTGGATAGATCAAGTAGGTTGGTTAGTTCTTCTTTGGCTAGGTGAGGGGATTGCCCTACAATAAATATATAGTTTGACATATGTGTATAATAATAGAGAAAATCAGCCTTTTTGGCAACTATTAGCGTTTTTGCCTTATTTATTGACTTAAATACTTGATTATGTTAAAGTAAGCGAAGTCTTATAGACTGATAACTAATTAACCATGTTACGCAGAGCGTAGCCCTTATCACATTAACATTATAGATAAGGTAATTAGAAGAAATTCTATGTATTATGAACTAGTTTACATTGTTTCTAGCGTAGTGCCAGAAACAGAACATGCTAAAATTCAAGAGGAAGTTTTGGCGTATCTTGGTCGCACAAAGGCCAAAATTGTGACAGCTCCTTATTCTTTAGGAAGAAAGAGATTAGCTTATGCTATCGATGGTCAAAAACACGGTTTTTATGTAGCCGTGGAATTTGAGTTGGAAGATGGATCAGGTTTAAAAGATTTAGACACCGATTTGAAGCATAACAAAAATCTTTTACGTCACTTGGTAATTAAGAAAAGCACAGTTGGTAAGCCAGCTGAAGAGGTAAGTGAAAAAAAAGTAGCTAAGCCTGCTAAAGTTGATGTTTCAGAAGAAAAGCCAGCTGAAGAAAAGAAAGAGGATAAACCAGAAGTGAAGGTCGATTTGAAAGATTTAGATTCTCAATTAGATCAAATTTTAGAAAAAGATCAATAATCAATATTATTATGAATTTAAACAAAGCAATGGTCATCGGGAATATTGTACGCGATCCAGAAATGCGCACTACTCCTAGTGGTCAAAATGTCACTTCATTTTCTATTGCTACCAATTTAGTTTGGAAAGATCAAAGTGGTCAAAAGCAAGAGAAGGTTGAATTTCACAATCTCGTTGCTTGGCGTCGATTAGCTGAAATTGCTGGCCAATATTTGAAAAAAGGCAGCAAGGTTTATGCAGAGGGTCGTTTGCAAACTCGTTCTTGGGATGATCCAAATGGTGTAAAGCGTTATCGTACTGAAATTGTTGTCGAAAATATGATCATGCTTGATCGTGCTGGTGATAATGCCGGTGGTGGCAATGATTATGCTCAGCCAGCTCCAAATTCTGATGCTTCACAGCCTGCACCTAGCGCACCAGCTGCTGCAAGTTCTGATGAAGAAGAGATTAGCGTGGAAGATATTCCATTTTAAATTAAATTTTTAAAAATTATGCATACTAAGTTAAAAAATAAATATTGTTATTTTTGTGTAAATAATGTTGACGAGATCGACTACAAAAATTGGCAACAACTACAAAGATTTACTTCATCTTATGGAAAGATTGTGCCAAAAAGACGTAGTGGAGCTTGTTCAAAGCACCAAAGAAAGTTATCACAAGGCATTAAACGTGCTCGTTTTATGGCTTTCTTACCATATATTTCCAAATAACAAACATTTATGCTATCAATGAGCGATATTAAACTAGGTAAGGTTTTATCTATTAACAACGACCCTTATCAAGTGGTCTTTACTCAACATATAAAAGTGGCTCGCGGGGGAGCAGTTTTGAAAACCAAATTAAAAAATTTGATTAGTGCTTCAACTCTAGAAAAAACTTTTTCTGGATCCGATACTGTCGAGGAAGCTGATTTACAAAGAAAGCAAGCTAATTTTTTGTATAATCAAGACGATGACTTTTTTTTCATGGACAATGCAGATTTTGAACAGTTTCAGTTTTCATCAGATACCGTTGGAAGTTCAGCTAGCTATTTGAGCGAAGGACAAACAGTTGATGTTTTGATTTTTAATAATCAACCTGTGGCGATTGCCTTACCGCCAAAGGTGACACTGGAAGTGACGTCCGCTCCTGATGGAGTAAAAGGTAATAGTTCGGGTGCTGCTACCAAGGCTATTACTTTGGAGACCGGATTACAAATTCGCACACCAATGTTTATCAAAACTGGTGACAAAATCAAGATCAATACAGAGACTGGCGAATACGTCGAAAGAATATAAATATCTCATATAATTTAAATGACTCATCCTGGGTATAGCTTAGGGTGAGTTATTTGTTTTGGCTCATGAAATATGTTATAATATAAATGAATTATTTTAATTTTAGAGTCAATTTAAAAACAATCAAAGGGTTTGTTTACTATTTTTTTCAGTAAGATTAAATGGCTCTAATAAGTGTTATTAGTTATATTATAATGCCAGAAAACAATAATAATCTCAAAGTTTTATCAGAAGATTGGTCTGATGACTTGATGATCAAAGACGAACAAGGAAATATGCAGCCCTTAAAGGATGCTGTTGATGTTGTGTCTCCAGTTACTTCTAAAGTGAGCCCGGTTTCAAAACCTGCACCCGCTCCAGAGGATGATAAGTTTGTGGTTGCGGAGCCCACCGGCTTTGCTGATGATAAAAAAGAGCTATCTTTTCATCCCGAAGATGATGTAGAAATTCAAAAAATAGCTGCTAGCCTACCCAGTGATGATAGTAAAAAATATAGTTTAGAAAAAATTACAGATAAATTGATTGCCAAGCATAATCTAAAATTTGTTGCAGCAGAGCAATCTAAATTTACCGATATTTTCTTTGATTTTTTTCGTAATCGTAAGAATGCTATTATTATCAGAGAACTACTGTCCAAGAATATTTTGATGAATAATAGTGTCTTGTCTGAAGACGTGGTTAATAGCTTGGTTTCAGTCGCTAAAGCGATCAAAGAAAATATAAATCAAGAAGGAGGTCTAGTAGTGAGGGCCAAAGACATGGTAGCGCCAAAGCCAGCAACTAGTGAGGTCTTGCAGCCAGTAGAGGTTACCTCTAGTGCTGAAAAGCCAGAACTTGCTGATATAGAAAAAGAATTAAACCAAGATGTAGCAGAAACCAAGGACGCTCAAGATGAAATAAAAAATATTCTTCCTACTATAGCTGATGAAAAGGGAATGAAAGAAGAGTCTAAATCTGACGAAGAATTAGCAATCACAGAGATTTCCAAAGAATTAAACGGTAATAAAGCTAAAAAAGACGAAGAAGAGGAAGAAGACGAAGTAAAAAAATTAGCACCAGAAGATATTGCTAAAGAGATAGAAAAAACACCAGTTGAGGAAAAAGTAGAGGAGCCAGAAGAAAAAATCAATTTACCGAAAGTATCTCGACCTACTCAAAAATCAAGCGACAGAAAACAAGTAGAAGATGTGGTTGCTAAAGAAACGCCAAAAGAGGTGCCAAAAGTTGTAGAACCACCAAAAGAAGTGCCGCCAGCTAAAAAGCCAGCAAAAGCCACTTTAACCGGTGCAGTTGAAGAATTACAATCATTAACGCTAGACAACTTTCGTCGTTTAGGGGATTCTCCTTCCAAGCAAGCCGAAAAATTGTTAGCCAAGATCAATTTACTTGAAAAAGATTCAGTTACCAAAAAAGCTCAAGGCATTGAAGCTTGGAGGAATAGTGAGATTTATACTCTGTATCTAAAATTAGGAGAAGAAAGTTTGAGTCAAAATAAAGATGTGGCTGAAATCATTAATCAATATCAAGCAAATGATAATAAGTCTTTAAATTTAGAGGAATTTTCAGCTATTTCTGATTTAAATAAGCATTTAAGATTTTAGAAATGGATCAACGTTTTATTGTTCCACAATTTATCGATACTGAGGATAAAATTTTGGGTCCGATTACGGTACGTCAATTCATTATTATGATTGTTGGTGGTTTATTAATTTTCGGTGCTTATAAATTAGCAGATTTTGCTTTATTTGCCTTTGAGACATTTTTTATTGCTGTGTTTACTTTTGGTTTTGCCTTTGTCAAAGTGAACGGTGCGCCATTTCACTTATTTTTTATCAATTTTATCTCTACTTTCAAAAAACCAAAGATCAGAGTTTGGAAAAAAGAATATGTAAAAGTAGAAGAATTTAAAGCTAAAGATGAAGGAAAGGCGAGTACTTATGTAAAGCGCAAAAGAATATTACCGACTAGTAAATTATCGGAATTATCCTTGATTATAGATACGGGTGGTGTTTACAAGGGTGAACGGGCAGCTAACCAAGTTAATAAAGTTTATAATAATAGCTAATTTAATATTCATGAAAAATAAAAAATTAGCCGGTAGCAAACCACAAAATTCAACCCAAAAATTTTTGGACATCGCTTCTATTCAGGATGATTTGGTGGTTTTAAATGATGGCACGGTGCGGGGAGTCTTAATGGTCTCTTCTGTCAATTTTGATTTAAAATCGGAAGATGAGCAAAAGGCTATTATTGGCGCTTATGTTGGTTTTTTAAACACCTTAAATCATCCATTACAAGTTGTGATCCAGTCTCGTCCTTTGAATATTGATGATTATTTGGAGAGGTTACATACCGTAGAAAAAGAACACACCAATGAATTATTAAGAATGCAGATTGCTGATTATACTAAATTTATTTCCGAATTGTTGACTTTGGAAAAGATTATGAGTAAAAAGTTTTTCGTAGTTGTGCCTTATAGCGCAGTCGGTGATACCAAGAAAAATTTTGCTGCTCGAACAGCGGCTGTATTTTCTACTGCTAAAGTTGTCAAATTAAGTCGCAAGCGTTTTGCTGAGGCCAGCTCCGAGCTTGATAAGCGTTGTAATTTTATCAACGCCAGCTTGTCTAGTTTAGGTATTAGTGCTCAGCGTTTAGATACACAGGCTTTGATAGAATTATATTATAATAGCTATAATCCGGATTTATTTCAAAAACAACCCCTAGAGGACATAAATAAATTAAAAGTAGAAACAGATGTTTGAAGCCAATGAAATAAAACAAGCCAATAGGCAAAGACAAGCTCCTCAAGCAAATGTTGCCCCTAAGACTCCCAAAGACACCAAAAAAGCAGCAGGCAAGGATAAGTCTTTACTAGAAGCGGAAAAAGTTTTCAGAGAGGGAGTGGTATCTGTGCGAGATATTGTTGCACCGGCTGCTTTTCAAGTAGATAGCAACATGCTTCATTTGAATAATCTGTTTGTTCGGACTTTGTTTGTGATGACTTACCCTCGTTATGTGACCGTTGGTTGGTTTGCACCGATTATTAATGAGAGCTTAGTTTTGGACATGGCTATGTTTTTCTATCCCATGGATATTGCTATGGTGTTGAAGCAATTACGTAATAAAGTAGGTACGATGCAGGCTCAAATTATAGCTGATCATGAAAAAGGCGCTCCACGTGATCCGATTGTCGAAACTGCTTTGCAAGATATTGAAGCTTTACGCGATGGACTATCACAAGGCACAGAAAAGTTTTTTCAATTTGGTTTATATGTCACCATTTATGCAAAATCTGAAGATGAATTAGAATTGTCTACTGATAGGGTAGAAAACTTACTTGGTACTCAGCTTATTTATTCTCGTAAAGCATTTTTTCAAACTGAACAAGGGTTTAATTCTACTTTACCACTAGGCAATGATGAGTTGACCATCACTACCAACATGAATAGCTCACCAATTGCTTCTTCCTTTCCATTTGTCTCTTCTGAGTTGACTTCTGACCAGGGAATTTTGTATGGCATAAATAGACATAACAATAGTTTGATTTTATTTGATCGTTTTAGTTTACAAAATGCTAATGCTGTGGTTTTTGCCACTTCCGGTGCTGGTAAGAGTTATGCTATTAAACTAGAAGTTTTGCGATCTTTGATGCTCGGTACTGATGTCATTATTATCGATCCTGAAAACGAGTATGAGCATTTGGCTGAGGCTGTCGGTGGAGCCTATATCAGTGTGTCGTTGAATTCTGAGAGCAAGCTTAATCCATTTGATTTACCACGCGGTGTCAGCGGTGATAACAAGCCAGAAGACATTTTGCGTAGTGCAGTCATTTCTCTCAAAGGTTTGATTCGCTTGATGATTGGTGACATTACTCACACGGAGGATTCTTTATTGGATCGAGCCTTGATTGAAACTTATGCCAAAAAAGATATTACTGCTACTTCCGATTTATCCAATATAGAAGCACCGCTCATGTCAGATCTTGAAGGAGTGCTATTAAGTATGGAAGGCGGAGAGGACATGGCTTTGCGTATCAAGAAATATACGGAAGGTACTTTTTCTGGCTTATTCAATAGCCCCACTAATATTAAATTAGACAATCAATTGGTTATTTTTAGCATCAGAGATTTAGAAGATGAGCTACGGCCAATCGCTATGTATGTGGTGATGAATTATATCTGGAATATGATTCGTAGCGAAATGAAAAAGCGTATTTTAGTAGTTGATGAGGCTTGGATCATGATGCGTTATGAAGATAGTGCCAAGTTTATGTACGCCCTAGTCAAGCGTTGTCGTAAATATTATTTGGGCATTACTACTATCACTCAGGATGTTAATGACTTTTTGACCTCACCTTATGGTGCAGCTATCGTCACTAACTCTTCTTTGCAATTATTATTAAAACAATCTCCAGCTTCTATTGCGCTTATTCAGAAGACATTTATGTTAACAGATGGTGAGAAATATTTGTTATTAGAATCTGGTGTTGGTGAGGGTATATTTTTTGCCGGATCTAAACATGCTGCTATTAAAGTACAGGCTTCTTACGCTGAACATCAGATTATTACCTCTGATCCAAAGCAGTTGTTAGAAATTGAAGATGCCAAGAAAGAATTTGAAGAAGCAATGTTAGAAGGTGAGACTTAAAATAAAAAATTATTTTTCCGCCAGAGGTGGAGTAAACAAAATATATGGATAAAAAAAAGAAAAAATTTTTGTGGCTAGCGATTATCATTTTAGTTATTGTAGGGTTAATTTGGCTAACTATATCTTTGCTTAAATTTGAGCCAGTAGATGATAGTATTTATTCTACTGATAGTCAGCCACGTTTTGAGACTAACAGTCCAGAATTTACTGAGCCAGTAGCTATTTCTCCAGAGAAGAGCACGGAATTTACTATAGAAAATTTGAGTCGTACTTTTGCTGAGCGTTTTGGTAGCTGGTCGACAGATAATCCAGGACAAAATTTAGCTGATCTAAATGCCATCATTACTGCCAATTTTGAGGCAGAATTAGAAAATTTGATTTCTTATCAAGAGAGAGATTTTTATGGCGTAACAAGCAAAGCCATTTCAACGAAAATCCAATTTTTGGACGAGAGCGGAGGGCAAGCTGAAGTCTTAGTCGGCACTCAAAGGATTTCCACAGATGAAGACTTGAATCAAAGCACGGAATATCAAGGTTTATTAGTTGGTTTAATTTTGAATAATAATACTTGGCTGGTTAACCAAGCTGAGTGGCAATAAATATTATGACAGTAGCTGTTTTAGAACAACAGAATAAGCGACAGCTTAATAGCTTGAAGCAAGGTGCATTGGATCGTAAAAAACAGGAAGCCTTTGATCAAGTCAAGAAAAAAGTTATTAAAGCAAGCAAAAGAGCTGTTTTAAGATCGATTAATTCTGCTTTTGCAGCGACTTTAGTTGGTCTGATTGTGACTTATTTTATTATGGGGTTTCAGTTTTTTGTTGGTAATTTGTTAGGTAGAGACGAAGTTGCTTTAAGTGGCTTGGAAGCAGCTCTTTGGCTGTCATTAAATTTTGCTTTATTTGTAGCATTGATTATATTTTTAGCCCTGGGTTATTCCTTGGCACATCCAGCGCAGTCTTTTTTCGCATTTATTTCAGGAGGATTTAGTTTATGAGTATCAAAAAAATATTAGCCATTATAGGATTTGTAGCATTTATAGTTTTTGTATCTTGGTCTTTGTATTGGGTATTTTTTAGAGATAAATCATCTACGGTGACAGATGATCCAGGATTTATTGGGGGTACTATCCCAGGTGTAGATGAGGGTGTAAATATTATAGAAGAAGATGATCCAGATGAAAATCAAGGATTACCTTGGCAGCAGTTATTTAAAGACAAAATCTCTGAAGTAGCCAATGGTGGCTTGACGGCAGTTACAAAATTGAGTGAAGGTAGTGTAGCTGGTTTACAAACAACAGAGCAGGGAATTAAATATTATGATGAGAGTAAAGATCAGTTTTTCCGTATAAATGATCAAGGTCAGCCAGAATTGATTACTGATAAGAAATTTTATGAAGTAGATAATGTTTTGTGGTCACCAAAAGACGACAAGGCAATTTTGGAATATCCAGATGGCATGAATGTGCTTTATAATTTTAGAACTGGTGAGCAAGTGACCTTACCAGCTGAAATGGAAGATTTTAGTTTCAAAAATTCTGGATACGAAATAGCAGCTGCTTGGATTGGCCCACACAGTGATGATAATTGGATTGTCACTGCCAATGATGATGGCTCTGGTTTAGGATTGATTGAGCCCTTGGGCGATCAGCAACATAATACAGACATAGGTTATTCTCCTGATAGCCAAGTAGTAGCTTTGCATCGTAAAAGTGTTGATTTGCAACGCCAAGAAGTTTTCCCAATCGGATTGCATGGAGAAAACTTACGCTCTTTTGTGGTGCAGGGCAGTGGTTTTACCAGTGAATGGTCTCCAGCTGGCGATAGTTTATTGTATAGCATCTATAATGAGTCCACAGATTATTTACCAAATCTATGGGTAACCAATGGCCAGACAAATAATCTGGGTGACGTTAAAGTATCTTTAAATTTAGCTACTTGGCCAGATAAGTGTAATTTTTCTAGTGAAAACTCACTGTATTGCGCTGTACCACAAGGCTTACCAAGGGGAGCCGGACTTTATCCAGAAATAGCTGATAATTATACAGATAATTTTTATCATATTGATTTGAACACTGGCACCAAAACTTTGATAGCTAGTCCAGTAGGTGAAAGTGGAGCTTATACAGCTTATAATCTTTTTGTTTCAAATGATGGTTCAATGTTATATTTTACTGATCAGAGTACGGGCAGATTACAAAGTATTCGTTTACAATAAATAGTTTTTGAATGCTAAAGAAAAAAATCACAATTGGTTTACTTGCTATCTTTACTAGTTTTTTATTTCTAGGATTAGTTAATACGCCAGTAGCTTACGCAGCTGGCCCTAATGAATGTACTAGTAACGCAAATATTTGTTTTATCCCAAATGTTGTCATACCAGGCATCACTAGCTTACCAGGCGTAGAAAAATGTTCAGAGACACGTCAAGTTTTAGATAAAAATGGAAAGATTGTATCAGACACGAAAAATGGTTATAAGATTGATAATTGTTCAATAGCTAATTATATAAAAGGGTTATACAATTATACAGCCGGCATAGCTGGTGTTGTGGCTATTTTTATGATTGTTTTTGCTGCTTGGCAATGGATTATGGCAGCTGGTAATGCCGGTAAGATAGACACTGCAAAAGACACCATTCGTGGTGCCTTGATAGGATTAGCTTTGATATTTGGTGGCTATTTATTGATGAATAGTATTTCGGAAAAATTAGTTAGTTTTGATTCACTGCAGATTCAGCGGGTATTACCTCAACAGATGGCTAAGGATATTTGTAGTGCGCTTTTGGCGGATGGGCAATTTGGTTCACTAAATAGTTGTGGTACAACATATGCAACTTCTACTAATGGTTTTTCGGTAAATTGCGTAGATAACACTTGTCCTGCTAGCTATAGGTGCTATCAATATAGTGAATATGAAGAGAGGATTGGAGATTGTCCTACTACTATTGATGAGGGTGCTAGCGTCAGTTGTTCTTGTGCACAGATTATTCCTTGTCATAACCTCCTTAGATTTGATTGTGGCGTATATAATCTTTATGAAGATCATTATAGTGAAAGTTGCGCTGTAAACTTGTGTTATGGTGAAACGATGGCAGATGATGAGACGGTGTATCCGAGTATATGTGGATTGAGTAGAGCGGGTATTTGTTTACCAGCTGCTAATTCAAATTTACCAGGAGATATGTGTGATAGTAATTCAGATTGTATTTTAGATTTGGATGGTGACCATGTTTCAGAATATTGTTGTGATGAAGACGTGGGTTTTGATCAATGTGAATTGATTACTTGGGTTAATGAGCATGATGGGCATAATTGTTATCACAATTAATTTATTCCAAATGCATTTCAGTTTTAAGCTCGCTTAATAGTTTTTACATGCTAAAGAAAAAAATCACAATTGGTTTACTTGCTATCTTTACTAGTTTTTTATTTCTAGGATTAGTTAATACGCCAGTAGCTCACGCAGCTGGCGATAATGAATGTTTGAGTAATGCGGATATTTGTTTTATCCCCAATGTTACTATACCTTATTTAACTAGTTTGCCAGGCATAGAAAAATGTTCAGAAACACGTCAAGTTTTAAACAAGGATGGCGTTATTGTCTCAGACACTAAAGCTGGTTTTAAGATAGATAATTGTTCGATAGCTAATTATGTAAAAGGTTTATATAATTATGTAGCCGGTATAGCTGGTATTGTGGCTATGTTTATGATTGTTTTTGCTGCTTGGCAATGGATTATGGCAGCTGGTAATGCCGGTAAGATAGACACTGCAAAAGACACCATTCGTGGTGCCTTGATAGGATTAGCTTTGATATTTGGTGGCTATTTATTGATGAATAGTATTTCTGAAAGATTAGTAAGCTTTGATAGTTTGCAGATTGCGCGTATTGAACCAAATACATTTTCGGGAGTATGTAGTGATTTAGATAGGGGTGGCTGTGTCAATCAGCCATTTTGTGTTTGGTCCGAAGGAAACAAGATCACCGGTACGCCCGCCGCATGTATTAATGAGGCAGTTTGTAAGATTTCAATAGCCGATGCTTATGAATATAAAGATAATCCTAGATTAAAGTGTTGTTCCCATGATGTTTTAGGTGGTGACTGGAGATATTCATTAGCAGGTTCCGTTGTTGAAACATGTCAGAAAATTTGTGGAGATGGTTATGATGATGCTCAACCTCAAATATGTAGACGTCAAGAGTGTTCGCTAGTAGGTCGTGATGAGGATGAATGTAAAACATACGTTGGTTTATGTCGTTGGATACAACAAGGAGAAAATAGATGCATGGAAGAGGACGGTAGTACAGTAAATGATATGAATTGTAATGAAAATTCAGATTGTGATATTTATGATCCAGATTATTGTTGTAGTCATGAGTTTGGCGCTAATGAATGTCGACTAAGAGATGCGGAAGGTACAGATTGTTATTAGAATAATTTAACTCGTTCAAAAAACAACCCGGCGGGTTAATTAACCCGCCGGGTTGTTTGACAAAATATAATTTTTTTATTAAGGTGTAATTAATTAAATAGAAGAAAAGCGATTTTATCATAAAACAACCCGACGGGTTAGATAAGGTCGATTATTTAATGATTTACCTTATTTTTTATGGCAACTAAACCAAGGGCTTTTATTGTAGGAGAATTTTATCATGTATACAATAGAGCGGCAGATAAAAGAATAATATTTTATACAGAGAAAGACTATGAGTATTTTTTGAATAAAGTTTTATTTTTTAAAGAAAAAACAGACGTTAAAATAATTGCTTATTGTGTTTTGCCAAATCATTGGCATTTTTTATTTAGAGAACCAAGGTCAGTTTCTAACCCGACGGGTTGGACATCGCAAATATCAAGATTTGTTTCATTATTATCAAATTCTTATACTAAATATTTTAATCTTAACAAAGATCATTCTGGTAGAATTTTGCAAGGACCGTTTAAATCAAAAAGAGTTTTTGATGATGATTATTTGCAAGTTTTAGTAAAATATATTAATTTGAACCCTGTAAAACATAAAATTGTTAAAAAAATAGAGGATTGGCCATATGTTTCACATCATAATTATGTTGGTAATAATAAACATAATTTAATAGATAAAGATTATTTATTATATTTAAACAATATTGATGAGGAATTTTAACCTCGCAGGTTAATCTATTCCAAATGCATTTCTGTTTTTAGTTCGCTTAATAATTTTTGCAGCTGCTTATTAGATAAATATTTTTCTTTATTGACTACTTGTTGGGCCCATTTTTGGGCCTTTTTGATTAGTTGAGAATCAGTCAGAGTAGCGATCTTTAGCTTTTCTAAGCCAGTTTGTCGAGTACCGAATACTTCGCCGCTACCACGCAGCTTTAGGTCTAATTCGGCTAGTTTAAAGCCATCTGTGGTTGTAGTCAAAGCCTTTAGTCGCTCTTTTGTCATGTGAGAAGCTTCGGTGGTAAATAATAGACAAAAACTATCTAAATCATTACGGCCAATGCGACCACGAAATTGATGAAGCTGAGATAAGCCAAATCTTTCGGCGCTTTCGATGATCATAACCGTAGCCGCTGGAATGTCTACGCCAACCTCAATTACTGAAGTGGACACTAAAATAGGAAATTTATTATTTTTGAAATCTTCCATTAATTTTTTCTTTTCGTCAGTCTTTAGTTTGCCGTGTAGTAAACCAATTTCTAAATCAGGGAAAATAGTTTCGTTGATTTTTTCATATTCAGCCGTGACAGATTTATAATCCATCTTATCACTATCATCGATCAGGGGACAGATAATAAAAACTTGCTGTTTGGCATCAATCTTTTCTTGAATAAATTTATAAGCATCAGCTCGTTTTCTTTCTGGCACCAACATAGTTTTGATATCTTTTCTGCCGGCTGGTTTTTCTTTGATAATAGAAATATCCAAATCACCATACAAAGTCAAAGCTAGAGTACGGGGAATAGGAGTAGCCGTCAAAGATAAAAGGTGCGGGACTTTCTTTTTGGTTTTTTGTTTTAAAGCTTGTCTTTGTTTGACGCCAAAACGATGTTGCTCATCGATAATCACCAAAGCTAATTTAGCAAAATTTACTTTGTCTTGGATCAAGCTATGAGTACCGATAATAAATTGTATTTCGCTATTAGCTATTTTTTCTAATAGATCTTTTTTATCTATTTTTTTATTATTAATATATTGCTGGTCTTTTGTAAATAAAGCAATATTTTTCTGATACTTAGCTGGCAATATTTTATGGATGCTTTCAAAATGTTGGCGAGCCAATATTTCAGTAGGCGCCATCAAAGCAGCTTGTAATTTTGTTTTTTGATTTATAGCATTAAGAGTTGCTAAGACTGCTACTATAGTTTTACCAGAGCCAACATCTCCTTCAACTAGCCGATTCATTGGTTGCTTTTTAGCCATGTCATCCAAGATTTCCTCCAGAGTGTTTTTTTGATCTGAGGTTAGCTCAAAAGGAAGATCAGAAATAATACTAGTTATTTCTTTTTCTTGTTTAATTAGTGACCAAGAAGGTAAAGCTAAATAATTTTTTTTGGCTAATTGATACTTACATTGTAAATAAAATAATTCTTGGAATTTTAGGCGTTCAGATGCAGATTCTAATCCATCATCATCTTCCGGAAAATGAATAGCTTGCAAAGCCTCGTGCAGCCAAGGATATTTTTCTTTGTTTAATAAATCTACCGGTAGAGGATCATCAGTATAAGGTACGGCTTTGAGGGCTAAATCCATCAAGAAACGTAATTGTTTTTGGGTCATGCGGCCGCTCAAACGATAAATAGGAACAACTCGAGCACTATGCAAAGTATGTTCTTTTACTTTTTCATAAGTCGGACTATTAAATTGAAAAATATTAGCTTTCATGGTCGGCTTACCAGATATATAAATATGATCTCTTTCTTTGAGGATTTTGCCGACAAACTTTTGGCCAAACCAAATAGCTTTTATTTTGTCCCGACCATCAGTAGCTGTAATTTCTGTGATCATTAATTTTCTTTTCCAAGAGCGACCGCTTTTGAGTTTTTCAATAGTCACTTCTATAGTAGACAATTCTCCTTCATTTAATTCTGCTATAGGCTTGATTTCACTCAAATCATCATAGCGAAAAGGAAAGTGCCACAAAAGATCACCAATGGTATGAATCCCGATTTTGGTGAGGTATTTTGCATTGGCGACTGCTATTCTATGCAGCTTTTTGATATCTGTTTTGGCACTTAACATAAAATATGATTTGCTTATATTTTATAACAATAAAACTGAACAAGCAATGTTCAGTTTTAGGCCTGTATTTTGGATGTAAATTATAATTTGAAAATCTCACCAACACTTTCTAAACCAGATATTTCTTCTTGTTCCAAATCTTCTGGTAAAAATTCTAACAAAGCCTTGCGGACTTCAACTGGGTTTTCATCGAGTAGGGGAATGATGATCAGTTGTTTGATATTATTTTTGGGACGGAAATATAGATTTTTGATTCTTGGTGGCTGGTAGATCAAATAGAAATTAGCAATGCTGGTCCATTCGATAAATTTATGACCAATCACAATGCCGTCTTCAGCGATAGCAAAATCTAGCTCTGCTATATCTCTTTTTTCTAAGAGCCAATACATGATAGTGAAAAATATGATAATCACTGCAAATAGGATGTTGCTAGAAAAATAGGCGTAAGCCAATAAGGCTACGATTAAGATGCCAAAGTAAAGGTACCATTTTTTGGATTTTTCATGTTTGGCAAATTCAGGCATTTGCCAGGATAATAAAGTTTCGCCAATATCCATGGTGTCTTCTTCTCCGATATAGTCTAAGTCGTCCTTTTTTTGTTCTTCTTTTTCTTTTTTAGCCATATTTTTATGCTAAATTTTATAGCTTTATTATAGCATATTTAAACTTAAGCTAAAAGATGATGGTCTTGCCAAAAGGTCTAAAATATACTATGATGTAGCCTGTTATCGCCTATATGGAGAGTTGGCAGAGTGGTCTAATGCGGTAGTCTTGAAAACTATTGTCCTTCACGGGACCGGGGGTTCGAATCCCTCACTCTCCGCCATATAACAATAATGTCCTCGTAGCTCAGTGGATAGAGCGTTTGGTTGCGGTCCAAAAGGTCGCAGGTTCGACTCCTGCCGGGGACACCAGAAAAAATATTCACATTAATTATGGAGAGGTGGCTGAGTGGTCGAAAGCGGCACCCTGCTAAGGTGTTATTCGGGTTAAACCGGATCGAGGGTTCGAATCCCTCCCTCTCCGCCAAGTCGTGCTAGCACGAGGACCTAGAGACACTCGAGCGCTCGAGGACCTTACATTAAACACCCAGATAGGGTGTTTTTGTGTTATTATTGGACATTTTTATTGTTATCTTTTAATATAACATTATGATATAATAATCTTATGGAAAGTGAAGCTAAAAGATTAGGAAAAAATTTAAAACGTATTCGAATAGAAAAAGGAGTGTCGCAAGTAGCTATAGCACAATCTCTTAGTGTTAGTAGGGGTTTTATTAGTAATATAGAAAATGGAAAAACAAATCCCACTCTTTCAACTATTACTAATATAGCAAAGGCGCTCGATGTTGGCATTGAGGAAATGTTTAAATAACCAATTAGTATGGACTCTATAAAACTTCAGGATAATTTAGATGTATTAGTTAAAAATTTTTCAAAAGAAACATTCATTTTTGATTTACTTGATATTTATGGATTACCAAAGAGCACAATTACACTTCTCAAAAAAAATCCCTCTAAATTATCAGGTAAAGAAAATGAGGTTATTTTAAAAAATAAGTTATTTTTTCATATAACGAAGGTTGAAGAAGATGAGCATATTGTTATTGATAATTTACAAAAAGATAAAAATACTTATAAATTCAATCCGAGATTTATAATCGTTACTGATTTCAAAACTTTATTAGCAGTAGACACAAAAACAAAAGAGACACTAGATATTTCTATTAAAGACCTTGAAAAACATTACGCTTTCTTTTTACCGTGGGCAGGAATGGAAAAAGCTCAGCATGCTAATGAAAATCCAGCTGATATTAGAGCGGCCTATAAGATGGATAAACTGTATCAGGCAATAGTTGCGGATAATTCAAGCTACTATAAGCTTCATAGTCATGATTTAAATGTATTTTTATCTAGGCTCTTATTTTGTTTTTTTGCAGAAGATACTAACATTTTTAAAAGTAATATTTTTACAAATTCAATTGCATCTCACACAAATATAGATGGCAGTGATTTGAATAATTATTTTGTTAATTTATTTGAAGTTTTAAATACTAAAGATAGCGACAGATCAAAATTTGCAAATAATTTTACAGAATTTCCGTATGTTAATGGTGGTCTTTTTGAAAAGAACATTAAATTACCAATTTTTACGCATAATTCACGAAGACTTATTATAGAATGTGGAAAATTAGGTTGGGATGCAATTAACCCAGACATTTTTGGATCAATGATACAAGCAGTTATTAAACCTGACCAAAGAGAAAATCTAGGCATGCACTACACCTCTGTTTCCAATATAATGAAAGTTATAAAACCGTTATTTTTAGAAGAACTTTATGAAGAACTAGAAAGAATAAAAGAATATGCTATTGAACTTCGTGAAAAACAGCATACTAAAAAACTTGCTGAACTTCGTGAAAAAAAGTATCGTAAAAAACTTGCTGAACTTCGTGAACGCATTTCCAAAATAAAAATATTTGATCCTGCTTGTGGCTCTGGTAATTTCCTTATAATTTCTTACAAAGAATTATGTAAATTAGAAATTGAAATATTGAAACATTTAAATTTACAAGATTCTTTTGCAACTTTAGAGGGTTGGGATTATTCTCAATCAGTTGTAACACTTAATAATTTTTTTGGGATTGAGATAGATGACTTTGCTCATGAAATTGCTAAATTATCTTTATATTTAGCGCAGCATCAAATAAATTTAGAGTTTGAAAAAGAATTTGGAAAGTTAAAGCCTATTTTACCTTTAAGAGAAAGCGGAATAATTAAATGCGCTAATGCTACTCGTGTTGATTGGGATAAAATTTGTCCGCGCAAAGGCTTAAAAAAAGAAAATCATGAAATATATGTTATTGGTAATCCCCCATATTATGGATCAAAAAAACAAACAAAAGAACAAAAAAATGATTTAAATCAAGTTTTTGAAGGGCATAAAAAAATTAGCAACATCGATTATATAGCTTGTTGGTTTTTTCTTGGTAGAAAATATATAAAAGACACTCAAAATAAACTTGCTTTTGTTTCGACAAATTCTATTTGCCAAGGAGAGCAAGTGCCAATTCTATGGCCACTTATATTGAAAAATAATATTGAAATTAGCTTTTGTCATCAATCGTTTAAATGGAAAAATTCTGCTAAAGGCAACGCAGGGGTCACTTGTGTAATTATTGGACTAAGATCTATTTCAAAAGGTGCTAAATATATATATAAAAATGAAACAAAACACGAAGCTTCAAGTATATCACCTTATTTAGTGGAAGCTGAAGACAATTTATATGTACACGCAATAAACAAGTCATTATCTAATTTAGGAGAGATAATTTTAGGGAGTAGCCCTATTGACGGGGGTTACTTAGTGCTTTCTAAAGAGGATAAAGATTTATTTATTCTAGATGATCCTACATCAAAAAAATTTATAAAACCCTATATGGGAGGCGGTGATTTTTTAAATGGTATAGAAAGATATTGTCTATGGATAGATGATGAAAAAGTTGGAGAGGCCAATAAAATTAAACTTATAAAAGAAAGAATTGATAAATGTAAAAAATTTAGAATGAATGGTGGGCGTGATGCAAAAAAAGCAGTCACTGTATCACATAGATTTTTTTATAGAAAATATAAATACTCTAAAGCTATAATATTACCAATGACAAGCTCTGAAAGAAGAGATTATATTACTTGTGACTATTTGGATGCTGGTATAGTATTTAGCAATGGAGTTCTTATTATTTATGACCCTGAGCTATATATATTTAGTATACTTTCGTCAAAAATGCATATGGCCTGGACAAAGGCTGTTGCTGGAAGATTAAAAACAGATATCCGTTATTCTGGCACGATCTGTTTTAACACATTTCCATTTCCAAATATAACACCTCAACAAAAAGAAGCACTTACAGGGCATGTATATAATATATTAGAAGAACGTGAAAAATATCCAGATAGAACAATGGCTGAATTATATGATCCTGAAAAAATGCCAGAAGGCTTACGAGATGCTCATGAATATTTAGATATAGCTATAGATAAAATATATAGAAATAAACCATTTGAAAATGACGAAGATCGATTAGCTCATTTATTTAAATTATATAAAAAAATGATCACGCAAAATAACCTTCAAATAAATATATGAAAACAATCCAAGTAGCAGAAGCTACGTATAAACAAACAGGAGAAAGTACAAAAACAAATAAACTTGGAATGCGGGAAATGCAGGCTAAGGCATTTGAGAAAAGAACGGCTCAATATTTATTATTAAAAGCTCCGCCTGCATCAGGCAAGTCAAGAGCTTTAATGTTTATTGCGTTAGATAAACTTACTAATCAAAACATAAAGAAAGTTATTGTAACTGTGCCTGAAAAATCTATAGGTGGTTCTTTTATGAAAACGGACTTATCTACTTATGGTTTTTTTGCTGATTGGGAACTCAATGATGATTATAACTTATGTACACCGGGATTAGACAATGCAAAAGGTAAAGTGGAGGCTTTTAAAAATTTCATGGACAATGATGAAAAAATATTGATTTGCACTCATGCAACATTACGATTTGCTTGTGATCAAATCGAAGATAGCAAATTCGAAGATGTTTTAATTGCGATTGATGAATTTCATCATGTTTCAGCTGATAAAGATAGTAGTATTTTGGGGCGCGTACTTCATGGAATAATGATAAATTCAAATGCTCATATAGTTGCTATGACTGGTTCATATTTCAGAGGGGATGGTATAGCTGTTTTATTACCAGAAGACGAGGCAAAATTTACAAAAGTAACTTATAATTATTACCAGCAACTCAATGGCTATACTTATTTAAAGACTTTGGGCATTGGGTATCATTTTTATCAAGGGAAGTATACATCAGCTATTTCAGAGGTTCTTGATACCAATAAAAAAACAATATTGCATATTCCAAATGTTAATTCAGGAGAATCAACAAAGGACAAACTTAATGAAGTGGATTTAATTTTAGATATTATTGGTGAAGTTGATCATCAGGATCATAAGACTGGTGTCATCTACGTAAAAAGAGATAGTGATGGTAAAATGTTAAAAGTTGCAAATCTTGTTGATGATTCTACCGATAGAGATAAAATTGCTGATTATTTAAGGAATATGGAGAATGAAGAAGATATGGATATTATTATTGCTTTAGGTATGGCAAAAGAAGGTTTTGACTGGCCATACTGTGAGCATGCCCTTACGGTTGGTTATAGAAGCTCACTAACGGAGATCATTCAAATTATTGGTCGTTGTACACGTGATAGTTCAAATAAAATACATGCTCAGTTTACTAATCTTATAGCTCAGCCCGATGCTAAGGATGGCGAAGTAAAGATATCTGTAAATAATATGCTCAAAGCAATCACTTGTTCATTATTAATGGAACAAGTAATGGCTCCACACTATAATTTTAAACCAAGACTTAAAGATGATGATACTTTTACGCCAGGAGAAATAAAAATTAATGGTTTTAAAGAGCCAAGTTCTGACAGAGTAAAAAATATTATAGAATCAGACATTAATGATTTAAAAGCATCAATTTTGCAAGATAATCAAATGGTAAAAGCATTGCCAGGTAATGTTGATGCGGAAGTAATAAATAAAGTGATGATTCCCAAAATTATTCAAATGAAGTATCCTGATTTGAGTGATTTAGAGATTGAAGAGGTTAGGCAACATGTCGTTGTGGACTCTGTAATTAAAAATGGAGAGATAAAAGAAATTGCAGATAAAAAGTTTATTAGAATGGCAGGTCAATTTGTTAATATAGAAGATTTAAATATAGATCTTATAGATAGTGTTAATCCATTTCAAGAAGCTTTTGAAATACTTTCTAAATCTGTCACATCTAATGTGTTGAAAGTTATTCAAGACACAATTGACTCATCAAGAATAGAGATGACGCCTGAAGAGGTTGCTATACTTTGGCCTAAAGCAAAAGATTTTAAAAAACGAACAGGTAAAAATCCTAATATTTCTTCAGATGATCCACTTGAAAAAAGATTAGCGGAAGCTGTGTTATATTTGAAAAAAATTAAGGCTGAACAAATACAAAGATAGTATGGATAAAAATGATTTACTAAAATTAATAAACGATGACGATTTAGGACTTCTTGATATTGATAAAAAGTCAGCTCCGATTACTCCAGATGATCGTCTGTTAGAATCTTTTATAGAAGTTAATGATTTCTATAAACTTCATAAATTAGAGCCAAAGTCTGGTGGTGATATTTATGAGCATAAACTTGCTTCAAGATTAAAACATATTCGTGAAAATAAAGAACAGAGAGATATTCTCATAGAGCATGATATACATGGGCTATTAGAAATTGAAAACAAGGAGATTGAAACCATGGGTGATATTTTTGAAGATGATGATTTGGATATGTTATCTATTGAAGATGATTCGGTTTTTAATATTAAGAATGTCCCTAACAAACATTACAGAAAAAGTGCTGATTTTGTAGCGAGAAGAAAGCCATGTAAAAATTTTGACCATTTTGAAAATTTATTTATACAGTGTCAAGAAAATATTAAAACTGGTAAAAATAAACTAAAGGTATTTAAACACGGCGATATTAAACAGCATGCTTTTTTTGTAATAGATGGAGTGCTTTTATATATTGAAAATATAAAAATAGACCCGGAGAAGGATAAGTACGGTAAAGAGGATGGCAGGCTGAGATGTATATTTGAGAATGGAACAGAATCTGGTATGAGATTTAGATCTTTACAGAAAGCATTAGAGATTAATGGTAGTACGGTTATTGATGAAAATGATCAAATTGTTTTAGTAGATAATATATCAATAGATGATTTAGAGACAGGCTATATTTATATTCTAAAATCTCTTAGTACCGACTCTAAAATAAGTAACCTAAAAAATCTTTTTAAAATAGGTTTTTCTAATTTTATTGTTGAGAAACGTATTCAAAATGCCGAAAAAGACCCCACATATCTTATGGCACCGGTTTCTGTTGTTGCTACGTATAAATGCTTTAATATGGATCCGCAGCGATTTGAAAGATTATTACATCGTTTTTTCGGAGAATCTCGTTTGAATATTGAGATAACTGATAAAAACGGTAATAATTATACCCCGAAAGAATGGTTTATAGCTCCCATTACAATTATAGAAAAAGCTATAGAGTTTATTATTAATGGTGAAATCATTAATTATTCATACGATAAAGAAAATAAGATTATTAAAGAAAATAAATCAGGGAAGTGATATTACTTTATTTTTTAAAATAATTTTATTCTTAAAATAAGTTATTAATTCTCTTTTTTCTTCATTACTTCCTTCTTTTAATAAAAACTTGGCATAATTTTTAACATCAACGTCATTTACGTCGATGTTTTTTATTTTGCCAGTAGTTATACTTTGAAATTTCTTAAATCGTTTAATTTCATTTTTTATTTTATTTTGAATCGGAAATTTCTTGAGATTTAATTCATCAGTAAGTTTTTGCAGTTGCTTTATAAGATCAATTTCATTTATATACCCGCATTTACAATGCTTGTCTTTTGCCTTTGTGCATCCATAGTATACATGCCTATTGTGCTCACCATTTT
>CAZXZY010000002.1:0-57349 GCA_964645825.1 uncultured Gammaproteobacteria bacterium | reverse complement strand
CTATGGATATTCGTAATATTGCTATTATTGCTCACGTTGATCACGGAAAAACTACTCTAACTGATGCTATGATGCGTCAAACAGGCATGGTAGAAGATGGTCAAAGTATGGACTCAAACGCTCTAGAACAAGAGCGTGGTATTACTATTTATGCTAAAAATGCTTCTTTGGTCTATAAAGATACCAAAGTTAATATCGTTGATACTCCTGGTCATGCTGATTTTGGTTCTGAAGTAGAGCGTGTTTTACGATCTATTGATTCAGTACTATTGGTTGTTGATGCTCAAGAAGGCCCAATGCCGCAAACTAAGTTTGTCTTGAAAAAATCTTTAGAGCTAGGATTAAAACCTATTGTAGTTATTAATAAAATAGATAAACCAGCCGCTGATGTTGTCAAAGTTGAAGATCAAGTTTTGGAATTATTCATGGATCTTGGCGCTGATGATGAGCAATTAGCTTTTCATACAGTTTATGCTATCGGTATTCAAGGTGTCGCTAAACGAAACATGGAAGATGAATTTACAGATTTGTCTCCGTTGTTAGATTCTATTTTAGAACATGTGCCGATTGCGCCACACAATATTGATACACCATTAAGAATGCAGCCTTTTAATCTAGCTTATGATGATTATTTAGGACGACTAGCTATTGGTCGTATCTATGAAGGTGTTATTAAACACGGACAAAAACTTTTCATCAAAAATGTAGCTGGAGATTTACGCCAAGGCTCAATTACTAAGCTTTATACTTTTCATGGTTTTGAACGCCAAGAAGTAAAAGAAGCGGAAGCTGGTGAATTGGTTATGATCGCTGGAATTGCTGATATTGATATTGGTGAAACTATTTGCCAAAATGAAGATCAAGAGTCTTTGCCGGCTATTCATGTAGATGAGCCAACTATTTCTATGGATTTGATGATTAATAATTCTCCTTTTGCTGGTCGTGATGGCAAATACGTTACTAATTCCAAAATCAAAGAACGTTTAGAAAAAGAATTAGAAGTTAATGTTGGTTTGAAGATTGATTTTGACGCTGGAGATTATTACAAAATCTATGGCCGTGGTGAAATGCACATTGCTATTTTGCTTGAACAAATGCGTCGTGAAGGTTATGAAGTGCAAGTTTCTCAGCCACATGCTATTATCAAAGAAGAAAATGGTGAAAAACTAGAACCTTATGAGGAAGTAGTTGTTGATGTGCCACATGATATGTCTGGTGCAGTTATTGAAAAACTTTCTCGTCGTAAAGGTATTATGACTAATATTCAAACTGAAGCCACTACTCAGATGAATTTTGAAATTCCTACGCGTGGTTTATTAGGCTACCGAGGAGAATTTGTAGTAGATACCAAAGGCGAAGGTATTATTGCCGCTCATGGTTTAGGATTCAAAAAACACGCCGGTCCGATTGATCACAAAGATACTGGCGCTATGATTTCTATGATCACTGGAAAAGCTTTGGGCTTTGCTTTATTTAATCTTCAAGACAGAGGAGAGCTATATATTGCTCCAAATACAGAGGTTTATGAAGGCATGGTTATTGGTAATACAGCCAAAGGTGAAGCAATGACTGTAAATCCTACCAAAGGTAAGCAATTGACCAATATGCGCTCTTCTGGAGCCGATGAGGCCATCAATTTGACCAAACCAATTGAGATTACTATTGAGCGCGGTTTAGAAATGATGTCCGATGATGAATACTTAGAAATTACTCCACACAATATTCGTTTACGCAAACAAGTTTTACAAGAGAATATGCGTAAAAAAGTTAAATAAATGAATTTAGACAATCTCTACACAATTTTAGCTGATCAACCAAAGTTTCGCACTACCCAAGTGAAAGAAGCTATTTTTAAGACTTTGATAAAAAATTGGTCTGAAGCAAGTAATATACCTCAAGACCTGAAAGAAAAATTAAATAAAGAATGTCCATTAGAGATCAACACAGATATTTCTCAATCTAGAGACAAAGATACTATTAAGACTTTGATTAAACTAGAGGATGGTGAGCATATTGAAACTGTTTTGATGTCACACAAAGATGGTCGTCACACTGTTTGTGTTTCTTCTCAAGTTGGCTGTCCTATGGCTTGTAAATTTTGTGCTACTGGTACACTTGGTTTCAAAAGAAATCTAACAGTCAGTGAAATGTTAGAACAAGTTTTATTTTTTGCAAGATTACTAAAAGAAAAAGACGAGCGAGTTTCTAATGTCGTTTTCATGGGCATGGGCGAGCCATTTGCAAATTATGACAATGTCATGTCGGTCATTGATTATCTAAATGATTCTAAGGGATTAAATATTGGTGCTCGTCGTATTTCCGTTTCCACTTGTGGTATTTTGGATGGAATCAAAAAGTTTACTCAACAAAAACTACAAATTAATTTAGCTATTTCACTTCATGCACCTAACGATAAATTGCGTAGTGAATTAATGCCGATTAACAAAAGACAGCCATTAAATAAAATATTACAACTAGTCCATGATTATGTAGAAAAAACTGGTCGCAAAGTAATGTTTGAATATTTGATGATCAAAGGTGTAAATGATTCTATCAAACACGCTGAGCAATTAGCTGGCCTAATGCAACATCCATTATTCATGGTTAATCTGATTCCTTACAATCCAACTGGTGTGTATTTGCCATCAGATAAAAAGACTATTACTACTTTTAGACAATATTTAGAACACCACGATGTAGAAGTTACTCAGCGATTTGAATTAGGACAAGACATAGATGCTGCCTGTGGACAACTAGCCAATAAAAAGAAAAAGAAATAACTTAAAAATCGCATAATCTGCGATTTTTTGATATACTTAAAATATGAAAATAGTATTTACTGTATTATTTACTTTTATTTTGTTATCAACAACAGCTTTTGCTGCTGAAGAATGTTTTTTTGGTCCTTGTGACACAGATAATGACGGTCTAACTAATGGCCAAGAGACAGATATTTATTATACTGATCCACTAAACGCTGACACAGATGGTGATGGATTTAGTGATGGCGTAGAAGTAGAAAATGGCTATTCACCACGTCATGGAGAAAATAAGAGGTTTATTGATGTGGATAGTGATAGTGATGAATTAAATGACTATTGGGAGCTCAAAATGGGCACAGATTTGATGCAAGCTGATACCGATGGTGATTCATATGCTGATGGCGTAGAAATGGCTACTAGTCATGATCCTTTAGATGATAGCGCAGAGATCAAAGAAAGACTCATTCAAGTTAATATTGCTGATCAATATTTGAGCTATTATTTTGGCGATAAATTGATTGACGGTTTTGCTATTTCTAGTGGCGTGTCAGGCATGGACACGCCAGAGGGTCAATTTACTGTTTTAGATAAGCAGCCAGTCAAGCATTATGGTGGCGGGGATTATGATTATCCTAATACCAAATGGAACATGCATTTTACCACTCGCTATTATCGTTATTGGATTCACGGGGCTTATTGGCATGATAATTTTGGCCAACCTATGAGTCACGGTTGTGTTAATGTAGATTATGAAAATATGGAGCCACTTTATGATTGGTCGCAAGTTGGCACCAAAGTTATTATTAATTAAATAAAATATGTTAGATGTAAGTAAGATGTCCAAATTTACTTTGGATCAGCACAAGGCAATTATATCTTTGCGAGAAGAATTAGACGCAATAGATTTATATCAACAACGAGCTGATGTGACAGGAGACAAAGAGCTCAAAGCAGTCTTAGAGCACAATAGAGATGAAGAAAAAGAACACGCAGCGATGTTGATTGAATGGCTTCGTCGAAATGATGCGGTTTTTTAAAAAGAGTTAAAAGATTATCTATTCACTGACAAGCCTCTTAGCCACTAAACAAAAAACTCTCGGTCAGCCGAGAGTTTTATAGTTGAAACCTTATATAATAAATAGTGTTACCAGCTATTTGTTTTTTTTCATATGTTGTTTGGATTTTCAAAGTTGGGTTATTTTCTAGTTGCTCTTCTATGCCACTATGACTTTCCAAAATATTACCATCTTCTTCATCGATTATTTTTAGACTATATTCAAATAAAGTTTTGTCATCAGTTTTTAAATGAATAAGGCCGTCAGGTTCTAATATTTTTTTATAGAGATTTAGAAAGCGGGGAGAGGTCAGTCTTTTTTTAATATCTTTCTTTTTTGGTCGTGGATCAGGAAAAGTTAACCAAATTTCTGATACAGTATGCTTAGTAAAGTATTCTAGAATATTTTCTATTTGAAATCTTAAAAATAAGACATTGTCTAATTTGTTTTCCACAGCAAATTTTGCTGGAGGTAGTAATCTTTCTCCTTGGATATCGACGCCAATAAATTGGCTATTTGGAAATTGCTCAGCTAAAGCTAAGGTGTATTCGCCTTTGCCACAACCTAGTTCTAAAATTAAACATTTTTCAGGGTTAACAAAAGCATCTAATTTTTCTTGAATATTATCCAAAGATACCTGTCCCACGTTGGATAGTTTATCTAGAGCAGCGAATTTTATTAATTTTGCGCGAGGCATACTAGTATTATAGATAAAAAACAGAAAATATGCTATTTTTGAGGTGAGTGAGCATTGTAAATAATATTCTTGACAAAATTCTATTTTTGTAGTATAATGCTATATTAAATAAAGCATTAATTAAATTATATGTTTAAGAAAATTGCTAATATTAGCAGAAAATTAGTTTTTACCCAAATGATTGCCAAACTAGCTTTATTGACCAGTTTAGGTCTATTTTTGCCATTTCAAGCTTTAGCTACCGAGGATTTACAGATTAGTAATGTTGATATTGAGATTGAAAATGGTAGTGCGATTGTCACTTGGAGTACTAATATCAGATCTAGCTCTAGAGTTGATTATGGTTTAAGTTCTGAATATGGTACTTATGTCTATAATAACAATGCCAATGATAGATTACATGAACTTACCTTATCAAACTTATTGTCAGAAGAAACTTATCATTTTAAAGTAACATCTAGTGCCAATGGTCAAACTGTTTCCAGTTTCGATATTATTGTTGATACTTCTGATTTTAATGATGGTGAAAAACCAGAGATTGAAGATTTTAGCGTAGCTTATGTTACTGGTAATACAGCTACTATTCATTTTACTACCGATGAAAAAGCCACTAGTAGAATTTACTATGGCACCACTCAAGATTTTGGTAAAAGCAAAAGAATTGGTAGTCGCAGAACTTCATTTGAATATACTGTAAAAAGCTTAACTCCTAATACGGTTTATTATTATAAAATTGAAGCTGTTGATGAATACGGAAACAAAAGATCTAAATTTGGAGATTTTAAAACTCATGTGGATACTGAGCCTGATGATATGTTGTTAGACATTACGCGTATTAAACCAGTTGATGATAATGATCAAGATATTTCTTATACTGCCGCTACTATTTCTTGGCGTAATAATAAATTAGCTGATGGTGTAGTCAAGTATGGTACCGAGTCTACTCGCTTGTATAAACGTGCTTATCCAGAACAAGACTGGAAAAGCTTGGATCAAACACTACGTTTGACTAATTTAAAACCAGGTACACGTTATTATTTCCGTGTTGATACTAGAGATATCTTTAAAGATAGGGCTAAGTCAAATATTTATAGTTTTGTAACTAAAGCTATGCCAGATAATTTACAGCAAGCCAGCTCTAACGATGGTGTTATTTTTAGATCACTGAGTGCCCTGAGACGATTGTTTACCCAGGCTAGTGCTTTATATAAAGACGTAGCTAGTGAAAAGGTTTATGCCGTAGTTAATAATCAAAAACATTACATTGCCAATTCGGAAGTTTTTAAACGTTATGGATATTCTTGGCGTAATGTTCAAGAAGTTAGTTCATCTTTTTTGAGTAATTTATCAGAAGTTAATTTAGTTAAAGATCCGACAACTGATAAAATCTATTACTTAGCCAAAAAAGGTGATGCGCGTTGGTTAAAGATTGATATTCCATCTCCTAGTGTTTTTGGATCATATGCGTCTAATAGTTGGGATAAGGTAGTTGCTATCGATACTGAGGAATTAACCTCTTATAATGATGTTAGTTTAGTAAAAGCTATTGATGGTTCGACTGTTTATTTGTTAGAAAGTGGTATGAAGCGTCCCATTGCCTCTCCTTCAGTTTTTGAAAATAATGGGTATAACTGGAGCGACATCGTAGAATTAAGTAATACCCATTTGGATGCTTATCATACGGGAACTACTATGCGTTAAATAATATGTATTAAAGCACCTCGTAGTACGGGGTGCTTTTGCTTTATTTAAAAAATTAGTTTATAATAATCAAACAATTGAATAATAATTATCAAGAGTGCGGGGAGAGAATTGGCTTGTTGATCCGCCAGCAACCTATCTATTAGACAAGGTGCTAAGTCCAACCCCGCGGGGAAGATAATATTTAGTCACATTAGCTTTCTCCATTGGGGAAAGATTTTTTAATTTTTAAAGAAAATTTATGTTAAAAACAGCAGAGAATGTGACTTGGGGACACCCAGATAAAGTTTGTGATCAAATATCAGATGCTATTTTAGATGAGTGTTTGCGACAAGATCTAAATAGTCGTGTAGCTGTGGAAACTGTAGGTGGGCATGGAAAATTATTTATTATAGGTGAGTTGACCACCACAGCCAAAATAGATGTTGCTAAAATTGCCAGGCAAGTTTATCAAGAGATTGGTTATAGTGACGAACTTGATATTTCGGTAAATTTGGTTCATCAGAGTCCAGACATTGCTCAAGGAGTTGATATTGGTGGCGCTGGTGATCAAGGTATTATGATTGGTTATGCTACAACAGAGACCAAAGAGCTTTTACCGCTTGAGCATGTTTTAGCTGCCAAGCTTATTCGTCGTTTAGAAAAAGTAAGAGCTGATAAGGATAATCAATTATCACAATTTTTAGGTCCAGATGGCAAGGCACAAGTCACTTTAGAAAATGACAAAGTAAAGACTGTTGTTTTATCTACTCAGCATTCAAAAAATATTAATCAAGATGTTTTGCGCAAATTGATTATTAAAGAGGTAATTGATCCAATAATTCCTAACTATGAAGAAGTTCATATTAATCCAACTGGAATTTTTGTTGTTGGCGGTTTTACAGCTGACACTGGATTGACTGGACGTAAAATAACCATAGACAATTATGGTCCACAAGTGCCTGTCGGTGGTGGAGCTTTTTCTGGTAAAGATCCTTCAAAAGTTGATCGATCAGCAGCTTATATGGCTAGATTTTTGGCCATAGAGTATTTAAAAAAATACCAAGCAAAAGAAGTTATTGTTAAATTAGCTTATGCTATTGGCCACAAGGAACCAGTTATGGCTACAGCTTTATTGGATGGAAAAAAGACAGTAGAAGTTACAGGATATGATTTGTCACCACAAGGGATTATTGATTTTTTAGGCTTATATAAGCCACAATATCGAGATCGAGCTAAACTAGGATTTTTTAAAAAAGTCAACAAATAGAAGCTTTTTCTTGACTTTAATTTTTAACTGTGCATATGATTTGGTCTATTTTCCTTAGTAAATGTTCACAAAATTAAATATATGTGTTAATATGCTAGAGTAAACTTAATAATTAATAAATTAAGTCAAACAATATGGCAAAAATGACAAAAACAGAGATGCTTAATGCTCTATCAGAAGCTACAGAATTAAGCAAAAAAGACGTAAAGAACTTCTTAGAAGTGTGGACAGCAATGGCCTACAAAGAAGTTGTTAACAACGGAGAGTTTTCCTTACCAGGTTTGGGTAAGTTAGTAAAGGTTAATCGTAAAGCACGTGAAGGTCGTAATCCAGCTACTGGAGAGTCGATTCATATTCCTGCAAAAACTGTAGTGAAATTCCGCGTAGCTAAGGCAGCTAAAGAAGCTGTGATGTAAACTGTTGTAAATTTAACAACATAAAAAGCTCCCATTTGGGAGCTTTTTATTTTTAGTCTAAATTAGTATTATAAATTATAAACAAAGACATAGTTTTTATCTTGATCGACTACAAAGTAATCATCAGTAGTTTCTTTGGCTTGGCTTATAGCTTGTTTTGCTGAGTGCCAATAATGATTGACCACAAAATATAATTTTTTAACTCCTGCTTTTTTCATAGCAGCAACAGCCTCTTCAACACTAGCTTGTTTTTCTATCATGTTAAGATAGTTTTGATAAATATTGCCGTTGCCCAGAGGCATGGAATAATAAAAATTATCATTGTAGTAATGTGCAAAACCATAGGTATTAATAGCGGCTGCACCGACCATTTGATTAGCTAATACGATATATGGTTGGTCAGCTGCTAGTTGCTCTATCAGTTGTACGGTTTCTAGATCAGTTTGAGTAATATTAAAACTTTTACTATTTGTATGGCGATCATAAGTTGGATAACTAAAGTAAGTACTAGTAGCCATGATTAATACAATAATGACAGTCAGCCATACTTTGTGGCTAAGGTTTTTTCTTTTTTCTACAAAATCATGCCACCAAAAATACCAAGTAGTCAAAAATATTGGCAAGGCACTCAAGCCAACCAAGTAAATGATCCTGATTAAATAAGAATTTTGTTCATAGTCTATTTGCTCAGAAAAAGAAATAAATAAACGAGACAAAATGTAATTACTTAACAACAAAGCCAGAAATATCCAGTGTTTATCAAAAAATAAATATTTATGTTTTCTGACAATGATTATCCAGCCAATCAAGACAACAAAGCTAAAGATGAAGGCTTGATTGTTCCAAATATTGTGCAGTAGGTCTAGTGGAAAATTGTAGCTATAAATTAGTTTTGACCAGTGCCAATCGACTAAAGGCCAAGGATACCAAGTAAAAATTTGTGACCAAACTTGACCAGATAATTTTTGATAAATTATTAAGGCAGTCGGGATGCTAATGCCAGATAAGAATATAGTGACAGCAGAAATATATTTTTTATACTTTTTGTTTATCTTCCAATAGCGGATAGACATTAGTAGCGTCATATATAAAATAGGTATGCCTCCCAAAGGATGGATGGCCAAAGTACCCAAGCCAATTATCCAGCCAAAATATAGACATTGTTTATGTTTTTTTATAATGGGTAATAAAAAGATAAAAATAGCTACTAGTAAAAAGGCTAAATTTTGTGGTGTGGTCATGATAGCAAAATTAAATCCAATAAACAGACTTAATAATACAACTAATAAACTAATTTTATTAGGCCAGCGAAATCCTTTTCTTAGGCCATAATACAGACTATGTGGCCACAAAATACTAAAAGCAATTGGTAATATTAGTTTATTAATACTAACAATAGATATTTGCCAAGAAGAGCTCAAAAAGAAGGTCCAGGCATATTGGCCCAAGTATAATAAAAGGCGGGGCTGAATAGTGCCAGTGTCTTGGATGACGTTCATCGCAGCTTGATGCAAAAATGGGTCATAGCCAAAGCCCAAGGGGTAAACTAGCCAAGTAATACTAGATAATACAAAAAAATGCAGGCTAGTCATAAACAAGCTTGCTCGTAATTTTTTGTTTTGGAATATGTATATGACAAGTAAAATACTAGAGATGATAACGAGCGTCCAAAATTTATAGCCTAACAATTCCCAGGGGGAGCGAATAATATCAGTACTTGCTCGTCTAACTAATAAGATCAGAGTCAATATTTCAGTAATAAAAAAAGCGATTGGGATGATGATATTTTTGATATTAGCCAAACGAATATTTGGTATATCTAAAGATGCAAAGAAATAATGTCGTTTATTTAAACGCCAAGACCAAAATTCAATAATAAGTGGTATACTAATCAGTGAGCATAAAAAAGTAACGTCATTAATCTGCCAAACTTGATAAAATAGAGTGTAAATAATGCTTAAATATAATAGTATTGTCAGTAAACCAAGAACATTACGGAAGCTAGTAGAAATTTGTTCAAATAATAAGTCACCTAATTTTTTACTATTTAAAGCAAAAAATATTATACTGGTTATGATACCTAAAAGCGGCCAATGCAGGAATTGCCAGTTGGCTATTATTAAGACTAAGGACAAGGCCTGTAAGCCTAAATGTTGTCTTCTATCAAGAGTAATCATCGCTCTCAGTTTAACACAATTTGAGTTTTTTGTTAAAATAAGTATATGACTTGGGATGATAAATATTTAGTTCTCTTTTTTCGTTATTTATGGCTGCTATTAGCAATAGCTGCGATTGTTTTTATTATCAATAAAAATGTGATTAATACTCAACAAATCATTTATCAAATTGATTTAAGTCGAGCCATGACGACTGAGATTGAGGGGCCATATCCTCAGACTAGAGTTCTGTATGATGGTCAGCTCAATGTTTTGGCTGAGCCACTATATTTGCAAGCTTATTTACCAGGGAATTTTACAGATCTTACAGTAACGGGAGACTTAGTTTTGGGTGAGCAAATTTTAGATTTAGGTTTAAAGCAAATGGACGGCACTTGGCAATGGAAAAAAATAGCTAGTGAAAATTTTTCTGTTAATTTTTATTTAGCTGACGTTTATTTACAACGTAAAAAAATGCAGCTTATTTTTTCTTTGCCAAATTTAAATAACCAAGACGAAGTAAAGATAAAAAATTTGAAATTAATTCTAAACAATGACAATTTTTAGAAAAATATTACAAGATTTATTTCGCACTAGTTTGTTTTTGTGGTTATTTTTGTTGTTATTAGAATTTATCCGTCCTGGCACAGTCCATCGTTTTATTAATTTAGAGTATTGTTTTTATTTTTTATTATTATTTGCTTTGATCATAAAATTTATTAATATCTCGAGACGTTAATTTATGCTATAATAAAGATAAGTTAATAAAGGAGGAGGGATGAATAAAAAAAGAAAAATTGCGCTCAAAAAACATCGTCGCAAGCGCAATAAAGAAATAGCGAATATTCGCTATCGTTAGTTTTATGAAAAATAAAAATCAAAAAATGCATGTCGTTACAGTCGACATGGGTTACGGACATCAACGAGCAGCTTATCCCTTAGCTTCGGTTAGCACCGGAGGAGTGATTAATGCTAATCAATACAAAGGAATCTCCAAAAAAGAAGAGCGTTCATGGCAAGAAGGACGTAGGTGGTACGAGGTGATTTCTCGTTTTAAAAAAGTGCCTATTTTAGGCACGATCGCTTTTGCTGTCATGGATAATTTTCAAAAAATTGAACCTTTTTATCCGCGTCGTGATCTATCCAAGACATCTTCTCAACAAAGATATTTCTATAAAAAAGTTAAACAAGGCTTAGGAAGAGACTTGATTAATGCCCTAAATAAAAAACCAGCGCCGCTAGTGACGACATTTTTTGTGCCGGCTTATTTTGCTGAATACTATAATTATCAAGGACCAATATACTGTGTAGTTTGTGACGCTGACGTAGCTCGCGCCTGGGCACCTTATGATGCTAGACATAGTAAAATCATCTATTTAGCGCCAAACAAGCGGGTTAAAGAGCGTTTACAGCTCTATGGAGTGCGGGCTAGTAAGATTTATGTAACTGGCTTTCCGCTACCTAAAGAAAACATTGGTGGCTTACAACAAAAGGTCTTAAAGGCTGATCTTAAAAGACGCATTTGTAATTTGGACCCTAAAGGCATTTATCGGCATAAGTACAAAAATTTAATTGGAGAATATTTATGTCCAGTTAGTGAATTACGAGCCAAATCAAAATCCGTGACTATTACTTTTGCGGTTGGTGGAGCTGGAGCGCAAAGAGAAATTGGTGCTACTTTATTACGAGTGCTTAAAAAACACATTCAAGCTGGACGGATTAATATCAATTTAGTTGCTGGTGTGCGTAATGATATTTATACATTTTTTGAACAAGCTGTTAAAAAGAATGGTTTATCCAAAGCTAGTAATGTAAATATTCTTTTTGCTGAAAACAAAACTAATTATTTCAAAGTATTTAATCAAGCCTTGAGAACGACAGATATTTTGTGGACTAAACCATCTGAACTTACTTTTTATAGTGGCCTAGGCTTACCAATCATCATGGCGCCACCAATTGGCTCACAAGAAGATTATAATCGAGATTGGTTACAAGCCTTGGGTGCTGGTATTGATTCACAGGATCCAGAATATGTTGATGAATGGCTTTTTGACTGGCTAGACTCTGGTTGGTTGGCAGAATCAGCTATGCAAGGATATTTGGATGCTCCAAAAATGGGTACTTATCATATTGAAAATATTGTTTTGCATAATAAAGTGCAAGAAATTGAAGATATTCAATTGCTCTAATTATTTTCATGAAAATTACTACTCTACATATTAATTTGTACAAAAGTATTAAACAGCCGATCAGTTTTTCTACGCTACCGGTTAATATTTTGATTGGTCAAAATAATTGTGGTAAGAGTAATATTTTATATGCCATTGATTATCTTTTTGATGTGCAGGGAGTCAGTCCGATTTTGGAGTACCCAGAAGCCGATATAGAGGCAGAACTTAGTTTTACTGAGGAAGAGGCTAACGAATGGAATCTGCCAGCCAGGAAAGCTAGCCTAACTATCAAAAATGAACAAAGAAAATTAGCATTTCCAAATCAGATTACAAATTATAGAGGAGAATTAAAAGCATTATTATCAACTAAAATAAAACATCTTAATTATGATGCTTTTAATGATCTTGATGATATAGATAGAGATTGGAAGACATTACAAGAACACAAAGAAAGTTTAAATTTATTTAAGCAACATTTGAAAAATCATTTTCCAAAAATCAGTGCCAAAGAAAACGCACTAGATATTCATTATGAGCATGCTGGCATCAAAGAAGGAACACGTAAAGCCACCATTGATCACCTGGGTTCTGGGTTTAGAAGGATTTTTGTTATACTATTATATATTTTTCATCCTGACTATCAGATAGTTATTTTGGATGAACCGGAGACTCATCTTCATCCAGTTTTGGTCAAAAAACTTTTGTGGGCCATGCAAAATGCCGAGGGTGGAGGACAAATTTTATTTTCTACTCATTCACCTTTATTTATCAACTCTGTTACTTTGCCGCAAGTATTGCGAGTAATAAAAGATGCTGACAGCACCAAAGCCTTTGGTTTGCCAATTAAAAAACAGCACTATAGTTACAAGCGTCTGATACAAGAATTAAACGCTGATAATGTTGAAATGTTATTTGCTGATACAGCAGTTTTAGTAGAAGGTATTTCAGATCGTATATTATTACGTGGTTTAATAGATCGTTTTTATCAGGGAGATAGAGATATCAAAGTCGTCCAGACACATGGTAAAGGCAACATCGCTTTGTATGTAGATTTATTAAAAATTTTTAATATTAACTATATTATTTTAGCGGATAGAGATATTATAAAATATCAACTAGATAGAGTGGTAAGCCGTTTAGATATAAAACTTAAAGCACATAAGGCTAATGATATAATCATAGAACTTAAAGAACATAAAGTTTTTGTTTTACCATCTGGCTCTATTGAAAGGCATTATCCAAAAAAATATCAACGTGATGATAAGAAAACACTAAATGCTTTGTATGCCGCAACCGCTATCACTAAAACGGATTTTAATTCTAAAATAATGCGACCCCTCAAAGAGGTAATTCAAGCTTTATAATTCAATCATTAGTCATAAAGATCATGGAATCATGTATTTGTGGTGCCTAAATAAAAAAACAGTCCTATATTATTCAGGGCTGTTTTTGTTTTAAATATAAGAAAAGGCCGCTGCGTACGTCGTACACAGCGGCAAGATTCAGGGGGGCGATTTTCCTGTGGGGCATTTTGCCTCCGGCGTTGTCTGGATTGAGTTGGAGTGGCGACCTTGTGGTGCCTCAGTGAATTACTTACAGAGAGTCTTGGCTCTCCTTGTAGATCTACGGAGGGTAAAGGTGTCGCATTGACTTCTCCAGGGAATTTGAAGGATTGTCGTCAGATCACTTAACTAATCCGGATGTTCGTAGCGCAAATCAATGCGCGGTTTGCTGTTTGGGCGAGGGCCCGGCAAGTGGGTCGAACATCCAGAAGTAGGCCGGAAAAGCCTGGTCAGAAACCAGTTAATCATGAGGCTACTCCTAAATGGATGTGATTGTATCAATGAGCTTAATAGAACATTAAGCATACTATGCATAATTTGTCAAGTCCATTAGGTACTACCTTATTATTTTAGCTAATATTAGCTATTTTAATAAAAAATACCCGCCGAATCTAGTTCAGCGGGTAAGCACAGCGATGCAAGCACTTGGCTGCATCTTTGTCACACACAGCTATCAGGAGAGTCACCAGGATCTGATGCATATGGGTAAGTAAGGAGCGAAGAATGATAATCTACACTATTTCTCAGCTTTTGTCAAGAGCTTTGAAAAAAATAAGCGCCCATCGATTTCTCAACGGGCGCATGACGTTTGATTACACCTAATGGGTGTAGGGATGCTTGCTTCTGCCTAAGTAGGAAGTAGTGGTCAAAGTGGAAGTGTTAAGTGAATGTTACTTAATATACGGCAGAAGTGACGTGTCCAGCCAAGTGGACGTAAGAATGATCAATGTGAATAAAGTATATCTAGGCTTTAAAATTTTGTCAAATTTGTGCAGACCTTGAGCGAAGTCGAAAAGTCAAATAAAAAAGCCCGTCTCCTTTTGACGGGCAAGGTCCTGCTTGGGCTGTTACCAATTCGCGCTCTGCGTTCGGCCAGCTACATCCACGTCCAGCTTCGGTGTGTTGGCGGCGGCATTTTTCGTTGCGGCGTTGGTGACGATCATCTTGATCTGTGGAGGAATAAGTAAGCGCTTCATAGGAAGCTCCTTTCTTTATAAAAAGTTACCAGGATGCATCTAGAGGCTACTTTACCTCTGATGTAAAAAATTGAGAGTACATTAATATATTAATTATATAAAGAACCTACTTTTTTGTCAAAAAAATAGCCCACCTTCCTTTAGGTGGGCTTAACGGCCATCGATTTTTTACCCAGTGTTCGTTACCAGAGTGATGATCAGTGGTAGTTTTCTCATAATATCACCTCATGTGTTGAAATAAAAAGACCAGGATATATGAATAAGGGATTTTAAATCCCTGAAAGAACTATAATTAATATAATTATAAAATGATGAGATTTTTTTGTCAAAGTTAGGCAAAAAATGATATAATATAAACAATCATTAAACAAAAATTTTATGGATTGGTTAGCCATTGCCATTGCTGCTTATTTGATTTTAGCAGTTGTAAATCTTGCAGATAAATTTTTATTAGAAAATGTAGTTCCTAGTGCTAAAACTTACACTTTTTTAGTGGGTGCCATGGGCTTGATAGTCATTGTTATTGCTCCGTGGTTTTTAACTTGGCCGGGAGTTTCCCTGTTGTTAGGCAATCTTTTAGTTGGTGCTTTATTTCCAGGAGCTTTATTGTTATTATATCGATCACTTAAAATTGGTGATGCTTCCAAAATTATCCCATTAATTGGCGGTGTAGTGCCAATTTTTACCATCTTGTTAGCTTATCTATTTTTAGGAGAAAGATTTTTGACCATGCAATGGGTAGCTATTATTTATTTATTGCTAGGTACAGTTATGTTAGCTTATTTACCAGCTAGTAATACTTTGTGGTCCAAGATGTTGCATTGGTTTGGATTGAAGGGAACAAAAAATAAAACAGCAGTCATCACTGCCATTGCTGCCGGTATAGTTTTTGCTATCTTTTTCGTCGGTAGTAAATTTTTGTATGATAGTCAGCCATTTTTGAGTAGTTTTATTTGGATCCGAATTGGTACATTTTTAGCTACTTTATCTTTACTTATTCCTAGAAAAGTACGAAAAGAGATTTTTCATGGCCTAAAATCTTTGAAACATAAAAATAGCGCCTTGTTTTTTTCTAATCAAGGTATTGCGGCTATAGGATTTTTATTACAAAATTATGCTATTTTCTTAGGCTCGGTTGCCATAGTAAATGCCTTGCAAGGCGTGCAGTATGCATTTTTGTTAGTCTTGGGTGGTTTGATTTCAGCTTTCTTTCCAAAATTATTAAAAGAAAATGTGTCTAAAATGATTATTATTCAAAAAATCTTAGCCGTGATTTTAATTAGCATGGGCTTATATTTTATTATCTAATCATGAAATTGTTGAAAATTTTAATTTTAATATTCATTATTGCCTGGGCAATTTGGTTTGTAAAGTTTGCCAAACATTATGCTCATAATGGCGAGCTAAAAAGAAATGCCGATGTATGGGGCGTTACTTTTTCCACTAAATTTGTTGATGAGTTAGGTTTGAATGTAAATGAAGTTTATACAGCCATGTTGGATGATTTGCAAGTTAAACAAATACGTTTGCCTATTTATTGGGATCAAATAGAAAAAAATGAGGGGGAATTTAATTTTTCGGTTTTTGATGAGCTTTTAGCAGAAGGCGTAGAACGAGATGTGAAATTTGTAGCTAATTTAGGTTGGCGTTTACCGCGTTGGCCAGAATGTCATGCGCCAACTTGGACACAAGATATGCCGATAGGGGATATTCAAAATAAAACTTTTTCTATGCTCAAAATAGCTATTGATCATTATAAAGATCATCCAGAAATAGTAGCTTGGCAAATTGAAAATGAGCCTTTAGTTGATTGGTTTGGTGATTGTCCAGCCGGAGATGAAGAATTTTTAAAACAAGAAGTAGAACTTGTAAAAAGCTTAGATGATCGACCAATTATTATTTCTGCATCAGGTGAATTAAGTATGTGGAAACGTGAAGCTGAGATTGGTGATGTTTTAGCGACAACTCTTTATCGAGTAGTATGGAATCCATGGTTTAAGTATTTCCGTTATCCATTGCCAGCTAGTTTTTATAATTGGAAAGCTGAACGAGTAGATAAAGTTGGCGAACAAATGATTATTAGTGAATTACAGGCTGAGCCTTGGGTGCCAAACGGCACTTTGGCTGAGTTACCTGATAATGAAATAAATAAGTCTTTCGATCTTAGACAAATGGAATCTAACTTACAATTTGCTCAAAAGATTAATTTTTCTAAAAATTATTTATGGGGAGTGGAGTGGTGGTATTTGAGAAAGATCAATGGAGATGATAGTTATTGGAACTTGGCTAAGCAGCTTTTTTAGTAAATATTTTATATTATAGATAGTAAAAAACTGGGTTTTTGAAAATTCAGTTTTTTCTTGTTTTTCAAGGCTTATTCTGTTATAATTTAATCACAAAAAATAAAAATTAATAGTAAATTACCGTGTTTAAAAGAATTTTATTTCTAACTTTTATTAGTTTTAGTTTATGCGTATTTTATGCTCATAAAACTCAGGCTTTTAGCCAAGATTATGTGCCTTTAGATCCTGGTCGGGTTTATCAAGATTATTTTAATTTGATAAATATTGAGCCGACTTGGTCTAATGACTTGCAAACAAACAAAGAAGTAGTAGTAGCTGTTTTGGATTCTGGCGTTGACTTAAATCATCCGGATTTAGTTGACAATTTATGGTCAAATCATGGTGAAGTGGCGGGTAATGGCTTAGATGATGATTTTAATAGTTATATTGATGATAATGTTGGTTGGGATTTTATAGATAGCGATAATATTCCTGAACCAGAAATAATCCCTGGATATGATCGAGTAGCCGTTAATCATGGGACCGTTATCGCCGGTGTAATTGCAGCTAGTAGGAATAACAATGGTATAGTTGGCATTGCGCCACAAGTAAAAATTATGCCTTTACGTATTTTAGATCCAAATGGTCAGGGAAATACTTTGGTATTAGCTCAGGCGATTGACTATGCTGTAGAAAATGGAGCAGATGTTATCAACTTAAGTTTGGTAGGTTCCAGTTATGATGAAACATTAAAAGGTTCTATTAGAGATGCTTATGATAGTGGTGTAGTCATTGTAGCAGCTTCGGGTAATGAAGCAGCATTGGGCATAGATTTGGATGCTGACCCACGTTATCCAGTATGTGAAATAGATGATGTTAATAGGGTATTGGGTGTAGCTGCTGTTGATCAGAATAGCGTGTTAGCTGATTTCTCTAATTTTGGACAAAATTGCATTGATATCTCCGCGCCTGGTAAGCATTTTTATTCTACTGTTTATCAAGACAACAATGATGATCAATTTACTGAATATTATGCTGGTGGTTGGTCGGGGACTTCGGTAGCGGCTCCAGTAGTAGCAGCCACTGCTGCCTTGATTAAAATGCAGTATCCACAATTCAGACCATATGATATTTACAATATTATCAAATCTAGTGCTCAGAGTTTGCAATCAGCTAATCCACTAACTTACTTAGATTTAGGAGCCGGCTCCATTGATGTTGGCGGAGCATTAAATTTAGCAGCTAGTCGTTATAATCAAGCTCGACATATTATTTTAGCACCAGACAAAGGTCTTGCACCACAGATTTTTATTTTAAATGAAGATGGAGAAGAGTTGGATAGTTGGTTAGCTTACGCTGAAAAATTTACTGGCGGTGTTAACATTGCGGTTGGTGATGTGACGGGTGATGATGTCAAAGAAATAGTTACTGCTCCAAAAGCTGGCGGTGGACCACATATTCGTATTTTTGATGAAAGTGGCAATGTCTTGTCTGAGTTTATGGCCTATGACCATAGATTTTCCGGAGGCATTAACATTGCGGTTGGTGACGTGACGGGTGATGGACAGCTCAATATTATTACTGCGCCCTTATCAAATGGTGGGCCACATATTAGAGTTTTCGATTGGCAAGGAAATTTGCGCCGACAATTTTTTGCTTATGATGATGATTATTTTGGTGGTGTGAATATTGCGGTTGGTGATGTCAATAATGATGATAAAGATGAAATAGTAACTGTGAATAGTATCGGAGTAGGTGAGGTCAAAGTTTTTGATCAATATCGTCGTATCAAAGGCAGCTTTATACCTTACGAGACTAATCACGCGGTGAATATAAGTATTGGCGATGTCAATAATGATGGCTGGCAAGAGATAGTGACTGTGCCAGCTGAAAGTCAAATTGCTGATATTAAAATGTTTAGCATGAAAGGCAGGCTAAAAGGGCAATTTACTGGCTTTACCAGTAGCCTTAGGTCTGGGCTTGAGATTGCGGTCCGTGATTTATCGGGAGATGGTTGGCCAGAGATTTTAGCCATCCCACATAAGGGATCTGCAACATTATTAAAAATTTATGATCATTTAGGATTAGAAAAAGATAGTTTTTATTTGCGCGATGCAGTTGATAAAAACGGTTATCAGATTGAAGTTTTGAATTATTAGTCTATGGAATGGTACCAAGATACTTTTATTATAAAATTTTTGAATAGCCGACCAGTTTTAAGACAGTTTATTAAATTTAGTTTAATCGGCGTTTTGAATACTATTGTTGATTTTGTAGCTTATGTCTTTTTTACCCGAGTTATTCATTGGCATTATTTACTTGCCGCCTTTTTAGCTTTTTTATTAGCGGTGACTTCTAGTTTTTTACTCAATCGTTATTGGACTTTTAAATTAGAGCATAAACTGTCAGCTAAAGAGTACAGTAAATTTATTTTAGTAGCTGCTGGTGGATTATTATTAACCATGATCTTTTTATATATATTAGTGGATAAGTTTTTTTGGCATGATTTATGGGCTAAATTATTTACCATTATTATTGTTATTAATTGGAATTTTTGGTTACAAAAATTTTGGACCTTTAAAGTAAAATAATATGCAGCTAAGCGTGGTGATTCCAGTTTTTAATGAGGCTAAGACCATTGTCGATACAGTTGCTAAGATTAGTGATTGGCTTACAGCAAGGTTTAAGAATTTCGAAATTATTGTAGTGGACGATGCATCTAGTGATAGTACCTTAGAAATCATCAGAAATATACCAGATATCAAGGTATTACGTAATTTGACCAATCACGGTAAAGGCTATACAGTAGCCAAAGGCATGAGAGTAACCAGGGGAGAGATGGCATTATTTATGGATGCTGATAATTCGACAAGTATTGAAGAATTAGAGAAATTGTTGCCACACCTTGATCAATACCCGATAGTTATTGCTTCACGAGCCATGAGTCAATCTAGGATCCACAAAAGTCAGAATTTTTTGAAAGTTACATTAGGGCGTTTGGGTAATTTGTTGATTAGATCTATTTTATCATTACCGATTCGCGATACTCAATGTGGTTTCAAACTTTTTCGGCATAGCGCCTTGAGCTTATTTGATAAACTGACTATTGATCGTTGGGCTTTCGATTTTGAATTATTGTTTATTGCAAAATTACACAATTTCAAAATTAAAGAAGTTCCAGTGTCTTGGACTAATAATGCTAATTCGCGTGTGACCACAGCAGCTTATTTCCAAACACTATGCCAGGTTTTCAAAGTCCGTATAAATCATTTATTAAATAAATACAAATAAATAAAATTAAAAAAATATTATGACAGACACAAATAATCAAAATATTTTAGTATTAGGTGGAGCTGGATTTATTGGTTCTCATTTATGTGAAGCCTTAGTTAAAAAAGGCAACAATGTAGTTTGTGTTGATAATTTTATCTCTTCAGATGTTGAAAATATTAAAAGACTTTTGGAATATCCAAATTTTGAATTTGTTCGACATGATATCACTGAAGAGATAGATTTAGAATCTTTACCAGAGTTACAAAAATTTAGAGTAGAAGTTTACGGCTTTAAAGAAATTTATAATTTTGCTTGTCCTACTTCAGCTAGAGACTACACCAAGCTACCAGTGGAAACAGCTATCGCTAATTCTGTTGGTGTCATTAATAGTTTGGAATTAGCCAAAAAATTTAAAGCTAAATATTTATTAGCTTCCACAGCTGCAGTCTATGGACAGCCACCAAAAGACAATAGCAAAGTTAAGGAAGATTATTATGGTTTGTTAGACTTTTTGGGGCCACGCGCTTGTTACAATGAAGGCAAGAGATTTGCGGAAACTCTAGTCAGTACTTATCGTGATTTTTATAAGATGGACACTAGAACTGCTCGTATCTTTGCGACTTATGGTCCTAGGATGTTAGAGCATGCTGGTCGTCGTATTCCAGACTATATTCAAGAGGCTTTAAATGGAGATGCGGTGGTTATTGCCGGTGATCAGAAGTTTAGCTCCACTTTTTGTTATGTCAAAGATACAGTAGAGGGGATTATTGCTTTGATGAAGTCTGATGTACAGGAGCCAGTTAATTTAGGCGATGATCGTGCTTATACATTAGGTGATTTAGCTCAAAAAATTATAGAATTAACTAATTCCAAAGCTAAGGTTGAATACAAAGACAATTTTGCTTATATTAATCAACCAGCTATTCCTGATATTTCTAAAGCCAAAACAGACTTATCTTGGATGCCATTGGTTTCTTTAGATGATGGTCTAAAACAGACCATAGATTATTTACGTTCAAGGTCTAGATTATATAGACCATTTTTTGATAAAGATGGTCAAAAGGGTGAATAATTATGAAAATTTTTGTTGTTATACCAGCTTTTAATGAAGAGAAAAGAATTGCGCAAGTTTTAACAGAATTATCTAATTTTTCGTATCAAGTTGTGGTTGTTGATGACTCTTCAAGTGATAAAACTAGCCAAGTGGCTAGTCAATTTCAAGTTGCTGTTTTACAACATAAAATAAATCGTGGTCAAGGTGCAGCATTGAGGACGGGAACGGATTACGCTATCTCTAAAGCAGCCGATATTATTGTGCACTTTGATGCTGATGGACAATTTTTAGTCAAAGAAATCAAGAAGATTATTGAGCCTTTAGAAAAATCAGAAGCAGAAATCGTTTTTGGTTCTCGTTTTTTAGATATTAAATCAGATATTTATTTTTTTAAGAAAAATTTTATCTTGCCGACAGCTAGGATTATTAATTTTTTATTTTTTAATATCAAGACTAGTGATCCGCAAAATGGTTTTAGGGCATTTTTAGCTACCGTTGCTCCAAAAATTACCATCAATCAAGATGGTGGCGCTCATTGTAGTGAAATATTAGCCAAAGCTTTTCATAATAAATTAAAATGGAAAGAGGTTTCAGTGACTGTGTTGTATAAACGTTTCGGCCAGTCACTATTTGCTAGTCGAGGTAGAGGTCAAAGTGGCTTGCAAATTTTGAAAGATTTATTATTTAGTAAATTAATAAAATAATGTGGTTACAAATTTTAATTACTCTTTTTGTAGTAATAGTACTATTTAAATTATTCAAACAAAGGCAAGCTGATAAAATATCATTGTCTAGTTTTTTTGCTTGGTTAATTTTGTGGTTGATTATGTTGGTTGTTTTTTGGCAGCCAGCTACTGCTTCTTATTTAGCGAATTTTTTAGGTATCGGCCGAGGAGCAGATTTGATAGTTTATTTGTCAGTAGTAGTTATATTTTATCTATTGTTTAAAATATTTGTTCGCATCAATAAAATAGAGAAAGAAATCACTAAAGTAGTCAGAGAGGATGCCATAAAAAATGTCAGAAAAGAATAAAATTGCTATTATAATCCCTAGTTACAATGGACTAGATTATTTGACTAGTTTGTTGCCGCAATTAGCTCAAGAAAGCTACGAAGATTTTGATTTGGAAATAATTATTGTTGATAATGCATCTAGTGATAAGTCAGTAGATTTTATCAAAGAAAACTATTCACATCTTACTTTATTGGAGAATACAAAAAATACTGGCTATGTCGGCGCTAATAACATTGGCTATGAATATGCCAAGAAAAATAATTTTAGATTTATATACTTATTAAATCAAGATACAGAAATTATTCGAGGTTTTCTCCAGCCTTTGTATAGTTTTGCTATGACTAATCAGTTTGGTAGCCTACAATCAAAGTTGAAGTTGTTTCCGGAAACACATAAGATAAATTCTTTAGGCAATGTCATTCACTATTTAGGTTTTGGTTATAGCCGTGCTTGTGAGCAAATAGATAATAAACAAGCAAAAATTAAGAAAATAAATTACGCTTCCGGAGCTGGAGTTTTCATAAATATGGAAGCCTTAGACGACTTAGGCTACCTCTTTGACGAAACCATGTTTGCCTACTTAGAAGATTTAGACTTGGGTTGGTCTTTGCAGTTATTGGGTTATGATAATTATCTCATACCAGATAGCGTAGTTTTTCATAAATACGAATTTGATCGCAGCATCAAGCAAGTGTACTGGTTTGAACGTAATCGTTTATGGGTGATGCTAAAAAATTATAAGTTATTAACTTTATTGATATTTTTACCGGCTTGGTTGTTGATGGAATTGGGGCAGATTTATTTTGCTTGGCGCAATAAATATTTGAAAAATAAATTTAAAGCTTACAAATTTTTATTCTCTATTCAGCAATTAAAAATATTGTTAAGTAAAAGACAAGATATCCAGAATAAAAGAGTAATTAATGATCGGCAGATTTTAATGAGATTTTCTGGTAAAATTTTGTTTCAACCACTAGAGTCATTTTTATTAAAAATAGCGAACTCTATTTTAGATGCTTACTTTCAAGTCATAAGATTATTTATTATTTGGTAATTATGAAAATTGCAGTAGTTACATCCACTTTTCCACCTTATAAAGCCGGCATGGGCAATGTTGCTTATTATAATGCTTGGTCTTTGGCGACTTTGGGTCACGACGTAACCGTGTTTACGCCACATTATAAAAGAATTAAAAATAATGAAGAATTACCCTTTACAGTAAAGAGGCTTTATCCGTGGTTCAAATATGGAAACGCTGGCATCTTGCCACAATTATGGTGGCACTTACCAAAGTTTGATGTTATTCATTTGCACTATCCTTTTTTTGGTGGTGCTGAAACAATTTATTTTTTAGATAAGATAAAAGATATAAAGCTAGTTGTCACTTATCATATGGATGTGATTGGCACTGGTTTGATAGCTAAATTTTTTCGTTGGCATACTCAATATGTTTTACCAAAGATTTTAGATCGAGCAGATCGCATAGTTATTACCTCCAGAGATTATGTTGAAAGATCAAACATTAAAGATCGTTTGCAAATAGAGCCAGAAAAATTTGTGGAAATACCATGTGGCGTTAATCATTTATTATTCAAGCCTCGTCCCAAAGACAAAGAATTGATGAAGACACATGATCTTTATGGCAAAAAAGTTATTTTGTTTGTCGGTGGTTTGGATAAGGCGCATTATTTCAAGGGTATTAATATTCTTATTCAAGCGATGCAGAAATTTTCTGATGGTGATAAAGTTCGTTGTGTGATAGTTGGTGATGGTGAATTGAAAAGCACTTATCAAGGTCTAGCTGATAGCTTGGGTCTGGGTAAGAAGATTATTTTTACTGGCTACACCAAAGATAATATGTTACCGAAGTATTATAACCTAGCTGATATGTTGGTCTTGCCATCAGTAGATAAATCTGAGGCTTTCGGTATAGTGGCCTTGGAGGCAATGTCTTCCGGAGTTCCAGTTATTGCTTCTGACCTACCTGGTGTGCGTTCAGTAGTTGATAAAAAAGAAACCGGTTTATTGGTAAAACCGGGTAGTGTAGATAATTTAGTAGACATGATTGAATATTTATTAAAAAATCCACAGGAAGCAAAAGAATATGGACAAAATGGTAGAAAAAAAGTATTAGAAAAATATACTTGGGATTCCATTGGATACAAGCTAGATAATGTTCTTAAAAGTTGTTGCAAGTAAAAGATGAAGATCGGAATAATTTCCAATTTATATCCACCATTGATTCGAGGTGGAGCAGAGGTCATAGCTGCTCTAGAAGCTCAAGGTCTAAAGGAAGCCTGGCAGCATGTTTTTGTGATTAGCTCACGACCCTACGGTGGATTTAAATCTTTATCAATTAGTAAAAATGAGAATGCAGACATTCCAGTTTATCGTTTTTATCCATTAAATATTTATTATTATTTAAATGATTTTCGATATCCTGCTTTTATTCGTTTGATCTGGCATCTATTTGATAGTTTCAATATTTTTTCTTATTTTAAAATTAAGAAAATATTAAAGCTAGAAAAACCTGACGCTATTATTACTCATAATCTGATGGGTATAGGTTTTTTGATTCCTAGATTATTACGCAAATTAAAAATAAAACACATTCATACTTTGCACGATGTCCAATTAGGTACGCCTTCTGGCTTGATTGTTTTTAATAAAGAAAATTCTTGGTCACATAAAGTGTTTAAGTTTTTAGGCTACGCCAAGTTGATGCGTTGGCTTTGGAAGTCACCGGATGTGGTTTTGTCACCATCTCGTTTTTTATTAAATTATTATAAAGATTTAAAGTTTTTCTCAAAATCAAAAAAAATAGTTTTGCCTAATCCAATTAAACAACTTATAAAATTAGAGAAAAAAGAAAGTTATAATTTAGAATTATTGTATTTAGGGCAAGTACACAAAGCTAAGGGCGTATTAGAATTGATTGAAGCAATTAAAGAAATAAATTTACCAGCTTTACGTTTAAATATTGTTGGCGTTGGCCCAGAATTAGAAAAAGCTAAGAAATTAGCAGCTAAGGATAAAAGAATAAAATTTTATGGCTGGCTACGGCATGAAGAGATGATGCCATTATTAGCTAAAATGGACATATTAATAGTTCCGTCTTTATGTTATGAAAATTCACCAACAGTTATTTATGAAATGTTAGCCCTGGGCATGCCAGTTTTAGCGGCTGATATTGGTGGAGTAGCCGAGTTAATTACCGAAGGCAAAAATGGCTGGATATATCCAGCTGGAGATTTCAAAACTTTGGATAAAAAAATTATTAGTATTTATAAACAAAGAGATAAGTTACGTTTATTGGCTCCTAATTGTCATCATAGTGTTGAGCCATATTTATTGTCTAAATATGTAGAAAAAGTTTTAGTTGAAATTAATGAAAATAAAGCAAAATAAATATTCTTTAATAATCTTGTTAACTTGCGTAGTATTCTTTTTTGTTTATAGTTTTACTACGCTGTCAGTTTGGTGGCCACAGTTTTTAGCCACTGGACATTTGATTTTTAATTGGCCAGATGCCAACGCTAATTATTTTTTTAGTCAGCTATTTGCTAGCCAGGGACAATTTTCTATTTTAGAAGTTTTTAATCATGTTACCGATAATTTATTACACACTCGTAGTATAAATGTTTTAGATGGCTGGTTGGTGCCGATGACTTTTTTATGGCCAATAATTATTTTTGGTTCCATCTTCAAAGTTTTCGGTGGAGGATTAATCTTGTTTCTTACTCCATTATTAGCTAGTGCTACTGTATTTATTTTGTACAAGTTATTTGTTCACATTTTTGCTGATCAAAAAATTGCATTTATCACAGCTTTATTGTTGTTACCTTTAGGACCATGGCTATTTTTTGCCAATGTTGTAATGTTGCCAACTGTTTTATTTATTTTCTTGTTAAGCAGTGGCTTATTAGCCTTAGTTGTTAGCATCAAACATAACTCTAATCTTACTTTTTTACTTAGCAGTTTATTAACCGCCTTAGCCTTAGTTGTTCGACCAACGGAATTTATTTGGGTGGCAGCTATGTTGAGTGCTTTATATTATTTTAATTATAAAAAAATAGCCCATACTAAAATAATTATTTTTTTGGCTATTTTATTTATATTTGCTTTTTTAACTTTATGGCTAAATAAATTAGTTTATGGCGGTTGGTTTAATTTCGGTTATTTAAACTTGCAAGCCAACTCTTTTACAAGTGAATTAAATAATCAAGAAAATAATATTTGGGCTTGGTTAAAATTGTTTATTTTACCTTTTGGCTGGAATACCAAGGTTTTTATATTGAACACTTGGGAATATCTTATTAAGATATTATGGCCTTATTGGTTACTGATCATAGCAACTAGCTGGCTATTTTTTAAAAAAAGAAAAACTAATAAAATTTGGCGGCAATATTTTATTGTCTCTAAAATTGTTGGCATATTATTATTGATTTATTATGCCAGCTGGGACTTGATCGATCCACTAGTCAAACAATACAACACCATTAGTATTTCTTATGTTAGATATTTTTTGCCTTTATATATTTTAGCCATGCCTGTTGTGGCTTTGGCTATCCAATTTTTGTTTAGTTTTAAAAATAAAAAACAAGCTCTTATTATTAAAACAGGCGTAGTAATTATTTTGGGTATCTTTTCTTTGCACTTAGCTTTTTTGAGCCCTCATGATGGCTTAAAACAAAACAAAATAACTCTGTTGAGTTATTATCAGCAATTTGATAAAGTACAAAAGATAGTGCCAGCCGGTTCCGTGATGTTAACGGAGCGTAGTGATAAATTATTTTTTCCTTATTACAAAGTGATTGTACCGCAAGGGGATTTGCCTTTATGGCCTCGTTTAGAAAAACTAGCACAGGCAACAGATATTTTTTATTACTCTAGTTTATCAGAAGATAGAATTATCACCACACAACTAGAAGCGGCTGAATATAATTTAGATATTATAAAATTAGCAGGTATTAATGAGGATTTTAATTTATATAAAATACAATTAATTAATCAATAAATATATGGATTGTCTTTTTTGTAAAATTATAAATAAAGAAATTCCAGCTAAAGTTATTTATGAAGATGATAAGTATTTAGCTTTTTTAGACATTGATCCGGTAAGTCTAGGACACACCTTGGTGATACCAAAAAAACATGCTGATAATTTTACTGTTTTATCAGATCAAGAAGCGGCTGATTTATCAGCCGTTATTCATAAGCTAGCGCCAAAAATAATAAAAATATTAAAAGCTGATGCTTATAATTTAGGATTAAATAATGGTCTAGTATCTGGACAAATTATTGAGCATGTTCATTGGCACATTATCCCACGTTATCAAGATGATGGCTTACCAAAAGGATTGAGGGAAAGAATTAAGGCTGATCATAAAAATGTAGTTCAGGTTGCTAAAAACAGAATAGACGAAGTGTTTAGTAAATTAGAAAATAAACTATAGTATGAATTTATTGATTACAGGTGGCGCTGGATTCATTGGCTCCAATTTTATTTATTATATTTTAGAAAAATATCCTGATTATAATATTATAAATTTAGACGTCTTGACCTATGCTGGTAATTTAGAAAATTTAGATAAAATTTCAGAATTAGCAAATTATAAGTTTATTAAAGGTGATATAAGTGATTATGATTTAGTCTCTAAAATTGTCAAAAAAAATAAGATAGACATGATAGTGCATTTTGCCGCTGAATCTCATGTCGATCGATCAATAGATGATCCGGATGTATTTTTAAAGACTAATATTTTAGGCACACATAATCTATTGAGAATAGCTAAAGAAAATGGAAATATTAGATTTCATCATATCTCTACTGATGAAGTTTATGGTAGCTTAGGCGAAGATGGAATCTTTAATGAAGAGACATCATACGATCCACGTAGTCCTTATAGTGCCTCCAAGGCAAGCGCTGACCATTTGGTGCGCGCTTATTATCACACTTACAAGCTACCAATTACGATAAGTAATTGTTCAAATAATTACGGTCCATATCAATTTCCAGAAAAATTAATTCCTTTATTGATTACTAATTTATTAGAAGACAAGAAAATACCGATTTACGGTAAAGGAGAAAATATCAGAGATTGGATTCACGTCGTTGATCACTGTGCAGCTATTGATTTTATTATGCATAAGGGGGAAATTGGAGAGACTTATTGTATTGGTGGAGAGAATGAAATACGCAATATAGATATAGCGAAAAATATTTTGCAGATTATGCATAAAAATGAAGATACGATAGAGTATGTCAAAGATAGATTAGGACATGATTATCGTTATGCCATTAGCAATCAAAAAATAAACAAGGCGCTGGCTTGGAAGCCAAAAATAGATTTTGTTACTGGACTTGCCGATACAGTAGAGTGGTATACAAAAAATAATAATTGGTGGAAAAAATTAAAAAATAAATAATGAAAATATTGATTTTAGGAGCAGGTTATCTTGGACAACGTTGTCATGAATCTTGGAGTGATTCTATAATATCAGATAAACACATAGAAACAGTCGATGATGTTTTAGAATTATTAGCAGAATATCAGCCGGACGCTGTCTTAAATGCGGCTGGCATTGTCGGTAAGCCAAATGTTGATTGGTGCGAAGATCATCAATTAGAAACCATAAAAGGTAATGCAGTTTTACCTACGCTTATTGCTGAAGCTTGTCAGAAAAAAAATATTTATTTATTGCACATGGGTACTGGCTGTATTTTTTATGGTCAATCACCACATGGAGGAGCGTGGACTGAAAGTGATCCAGCAAATCCAGTAGCAGTTTATACCAGGACCAAATATGCAGCTGATTTAGTTTTATCTACCTTGCCCAATATTGGCATTGCCAGAATACGCATGCCAATTGACAATATTCCTTCTGATAAAAATTTAATAAATAAATTAGCAAAATACGAAAAAATTATTGATGTTAAAAATAGCGTCACCATAGTAGAAGACATGGTTGATGTTTTTTATCAATTATTAAATAAAAAAGCTACTGGTATTTTTCATGTAGTAAATCCAGGAGTAATTTCTCACAAAGAAATTATAGCTATGTATAAAGAAATAGTTGATCCTAAGCATTCCAACACTTGGATTAGAGAAGGAGAATTAGTGAGTTGTGGGTTAGCAAAAAAGAAAAGGTCTAATAATATTATGCAGTCAGCTAATTTAGAAAAATTAGATATAAAAATGCGCCCCATCAAAGAAGCGCTCAGAGATACATTAGAAAAATATAAAAAATCATTATGAAAGGAATTATCTTAGCTGGTGGAGCAGGTACCAGATTACATCCACTAACCAAAGTAACAAGCAAGCAATTATTGCCTGTTTATGATCGGCCAATGATTTATTATCCCTTAGAAACTTTGATTAATGCCGGCATCAAAGAGATTTTAATAATTTCTGATCCAATGAATATTGATAATTTTAAAAAACTATTAGGCGATGGAAAAGATTTTGATATTAGCATAGTTTATAAAGTACAGGAAAAACCAGAAGGCTTAGCCCAAGCATTTATAATTGGTAAAGATTTTATTGGTGATGATGATGTTACCATGATTTTGGGCGATAATATTTTTATTGGTCAAGATGAAGCATTGAAAGAAGCGGTTACTTCATTTAAAACGGGCGGTAAAATTTTTGTAAAACAAGTGCCTGATCCACAAAGATTTGGTATAGCTGAATTTGATGCTAATAATCAGGTTATTAGCATAGAAGAAAAGCCTAGCTTGCCAAAGAGTAATTTTGCAGTTACTGGGTTGTATGTTTTTGATTCAAGCGTAATAGAAAAAGCCAAAAACATAAAACCATCGGCTCGTGGTGAGCTAGAGATTACAGATGTAAATAATTTATATTTGGCTGATAATCAATTAGATGTTGTTAAATATGGTGGCTTTTGGTTAGACACCGGCACATTTGATACTTTACTAGAAGCTGCAAACAAAGTTGCGGAATTAAGAAACAAATAAATTTATGGATAAATTAAATAAAGTTTTAGATAAAATTCGTCCTGGGTTACAAGCTGACGGAGGAGACATGAAATTAGTAAACTACGACAGAGAAAAAGGTGTGGTCGAGTTAGAATTAGAGGGCGCCTGCAAAGGTTGTCCGATGGCTCAATTTACTTTGCGAGATTTTATTGCCAAAGAAATAAAAAAAGAACTCCCTGAAGTTAAGGAAGTTCGAGCAGTTTAACTTTTTTAAGCAATTTTATATTTATCACCTTGTTGAATAATGGTTGCAGTCAGGGCACTTTCTAAGATATAAGGGTCAATGCCACAGCTGGCCAGATAATCTAAGCCATCTTGCAGGTCACTACTTGGCAAATAAGCAAAAACAATTTGATTAGTCATGGCGGCATCAATAATATCTCTGGCCAGTTTTGGACCAGTGATTTTTGATATCATTATTACATCGGGATTATGTCTAAGTAAAGCTTGCAGGTGTCGAGACACCTTTTCATCTTCCCAGTTGTCTAGTTGCTGTTGGTGAATGCCAGGCAATGGACATTCAATAAAATCTTCTAGAGTAAAAATGTCTAAGTGTTCATTTTGTACTTCACGCAAGAGAGAGTAGAGGATTTTATTTTTATCTAATAATTTTACCTGGGTTAATAAGACTAGGCCGTTTTTTTGTAACAAATTATCATGTAGCCAAGTAATATCTTGTTTGCTAAAAGGTAGCTGGTTTAACAGATGCTCATCAAGTATTTTGATGATTATTTTATTGCCTTCAAATTTTGGCCAGAAACCAATAATCAAATTTTTATCAACTTTGCCAATTTTTATTTTAAATTTACCTTCTTGTGGCAAATCTTGTTCGTCACTTAGATTGGCCAATTTTTTTAGATGTTTATCCAATATCTCCATCCAAGCTATTGGTAAATCTTTTATTTTTTGTAATTTATTTTCAATCCGATAACGTAAGTTTATTTTATCGTCAAAACTTTCTAGATGAATACTAGTGGCCTTCTTTTTTATGGCCTCATTTAAAATAGCATCTAAAATGTTTTTGGCAGATGACGACTTAGATTTGATTAAAGAGGTTAGAGTTGCGCTTTTAGTCATATTGTTTATTTTACGTTTATTTAATTATACAATATTTTGGTTTTTTAGGGAATGGATTTTTTGAGCCATTTATGTTAAAATAAAGAAAAATATGCTGTATTTAAAGAACTTCAAGGTTTTTTATAAAGACCGGTTAAATTTTTGGTTACTCAACCTAACAGCGCTATTATTAGTGGCTAGTTGGGTTTTGTTTTTATTTAAGCCTATTGTTCATAGTCCTTTGGCTATTTTGCACTATAATGTTTATTTTGGCTTTGATGTGGTCGGAAACTGGATTTGGCTGATTTTGGTTCCAAGTATAGTCTTGTTAGCGTCTTTAATAAATCTATTATTAGCAGTTTGTCTATGGACTAAAGAGAGCGTTTTAAGCTATTTTTTGTTGACTTTGAATTTTTTACTTAATTTTATGGTTTTTATATATCTTTTTAATATCTTAAACTACAATTTATGATGCCGATAAATTTCATGGTAATCAAGATCTTGAGTCTTACATCATTAGCTTTTATTGTCGCTATTTTATTAACGCCGGCACTTACTCATTTTCTATACAAATATCGTTTAGGTAAAAATATTCGTAATTCTGGTAGTACGCCCATATTTTCAAAGCTGCATGAAAAAAAATCAGGCACGCCAACTATGGGCGGAGTTTTGATTTGGTTCACGGCTTTGATTTTGGCCTTAGTATTTTTTTGGATATCACAGTTATGGCCTCATTCTTATTTAGCCGCTTTTAATTTTCTTACTCGTCCGGAAACTTATTTACCTCTGGGTGCTTTAGTTGCCTCAGCCTTAGTTGGATTATTGGATGATTGGTTTAATGTTACTCGTCAAGGTGGCGGTAAAGGTGGTGGTTTAAATGTTAAACATCGTTTGGTTATTTATACCTTAATCGCTTTATTTGGCGCTTGGTGGTTTTATTTTAAATTAGATTGGGATGTAGTGCGTGTACCTTTTGTTGGTCTATTTAGTATGGGCTGGTGGTTTATTCCTTTCTTTGTGTTCGTCATTGTTTCCACTGCTTTTTCAGTCAATGAAGCTGATGGTCTTGATGGATTAGCTGGCGGCATTGTTTTAGCTGCCTTTGCGACTTATGGCACCATTGCTTTTATGCAAGGTAGTTACAACTTAGCTGCTTTTTGTGGAGTCATTAGTGGTGGCTTACTAGCCTTCTTGTGGTTCAATATTAATCCTGCTCGATTTTTCATGGGTGACACGGGCGCTATGTCGCTGGGTGTTTCACTGGGTATTGTTGCTATGTTGACTGGATATCCACTGTTATTACCAATTATTGGTTTCTTATTATTAATAGAGTCACTTTCTGTGATTATTCAGCTTTTATCCAAAAAAATTCGCAAGAAAAAAGTATTTTTATCAGCACCAATCCATCATCATTTTGAAGCCAAGGGTTGGTCGGAGCCAAAAATTGTTATGCGTTTTTGGATTATTTCTGGTGTGACTGCCGTTATTGGTTTAATTTTAGCTATTATTGATCTTGGTTTATGGTAAAAGCTTGGCACAATAAAAAAGTTTTAGTAATGGGTCTAGGTTTGCAAGGTGGAGGATTGCAAGTTGTTACTTGGCTATTAAAACAAAAAGCACAAATTACAGTCACTGATTTAAAAACTAAGACACAACTTCAGTCTACTTTAAATAAGTTGGCAAAATTAAAAAACTCTAAAAATATCAAATACATTCTCGGTGTGCATAATTTGGAAGATTTTAGAGATCAAGATTTAATTGTTCAAAATCCTGGTGTACCACCGCAGTCCAAATACTTACAAGAAGCTCGTCGTCACAATATTCCGATCGTTAATGAAGCAGTAATGTTTTTTGGTTTATATGCTGGAGATTCTATCGGTATCACCGGCACAAGAGGAAAGTCCACTGTTACAACTTTGTTACATCAGATCTTAAAAACTAAAATAGCAAGTAATGTCGTAGCTGGTAATATTTCTACCACACCAATGTTTGCAGTTTTAGATAAGTTAAAAAAAGATAGCTTACCAGTCTTAGAGTTGTCTAGTTGGCATTTAGAGGGTTTAACTGAATATAAAATATCGCCACATATTGCAGTGATTACAAATGTTTTAGTTGACCATCTCAATCGCTACAAAAATTTTAATGCATATAAACAGGCTAAAATTGCTATTATCGCTAATCAAACGGTCAAAGATTATGCGATTTTAAACGCTGATAACATTCATACCAAAAATCTAGCCTCTAAAACAAAAGCCAAGGTTTTTTATTTTTCTTTGACTAAAAAAGCTAAAGGCGTGTATTTAAAAAATAATAATTTTTATTTTTATAATAATAAAAAAATTGAGCTAGTAATGCCAATTAATAAAATAAAAGTACCAGGGTATCATAATCTAGCAAATATTGCCGCTGCTATTTGTGTAGCCAAAATTTTGAAAATTTCTAATAAAAAAATAGAACAAGTAGTAAATAAATTTAAAGGCATAGATTATCGTTTACAATTTTTAGGTAAATATAAAAATATAAAAATTTTTAATGATGCTACTGCTTCTACACCGGATGCAGCTATGGCCGCTATAAGTGCCATGAATGATAAAAATTTATTATTAATTGCGGGTGGTGAAGATAAAGTTTTAGATTATAAACCACTTGCTAAACTAATTAAACAAAAAGTTAGCAAATTAATTTTATTATCTGGCTCTGGTAGTAAGAAGTTGTTAGATGAATTAAAAAAAATAAAATATAATAACAAGCAAATTATTTTTAATGTAAAAGATTTGCCGACTGCTTGGAAATTAGCCAAGCAAAATATTGAAGCTAAAGAAGTAATTTTATTTTCGCCAGCTGCTTCTAGTTTTAATATGTTTATTAATGAATTTGAACGAGCAAGGGTATTTGAAACATTAGTCAAAAATGATCAGAAAAAAACAAAATAAAATTAAGAAATTATTATTGGCTCCTTTTCTGGATGATCGTCAATCACATAAGCCAGATGTCATTTTATTGACGGTGGTTGGGCTGCTTTTATTTTTTGGCCTACTATTTTTATCTTCTACTTCGTCATCTTTAGCCTTTCATCAACATGATCAGGATATTTATTTTTTTGTTAGACAACAAATTTTGCATGGTTTGATTCCGGGGTTGATTGTTTTTTATTTTGCTTTGCGCATCAATTATCAAGTTTATCAAAAATATTTTAAGTTATTTTTCTTCGCTTCAATTTTTTTGTTGCTAATGGTTTTTATTCCGGGATTGCAGCTAGAAGGCACCTCAGCTAAATCTTGGATTCAGCTAGGTAATTTTTCTTTACAAACAAGTGAATTAGTAAAATTAAGTTTCATTATATTCTTAGCTGCTTGGTTAAGTAAAACGGGTTTACGCACTAAAAGTTGGAAATTTGGTGCTTGGCCATTTATCATTTTTTTAGTCATCATTTCTACTCTTATAGTTTTACAGCCAGACATTGGCACACTTAGTATCATTATTTTGACTTCGCTGGCTATGTATTTTGTAGCTGGTGCCAATATTAAACATTTATTAGCGATTATAAGTGCTGGTTTATTAGCCTTGGTGCTTATGGTCAAAGCCGCTCCATATCGTTTAAATCGTTTTATAGCCTTCTTAGATCCAGAAAAAGATCCACTAGGCATTACTTATCAAATTCGCCAAGCCTTAATAGCTGTAGGTTCTGGTGGTTGGTGGGGCTTGGGCTTGGGATATTCTAGACAAAAATTTAATTATTTACCCGAACCAGCTGGCGACAGTATTTTTGCCATTGTGGCCGAAGAAATTGGTTTTATTTTTACCGTGTTATTTGTTTTATTGTTTGTTATATTAATGATTCGTGGTTTTCATATTATTCGTCATACCACCGATAATTTTGGTAAACTAATAGCCTTGGGCATTGTTGTTTGGTTATCAGCTCAAATTTTCATCAACATTGCCTCCATCATTGGTTTATTGCCATTGACTGGCGTGCCACTGCCTTTTGTGTCTCTGGGTGGAACCAATTTGTTGGTTACCTTGTTAGGCATTGGCATTTTAGCAAATATATCTAGATTTACAGAACTTAGAAATTAAAAATATGAAATTTTTTAACAAAAAATTAGGCTTCACTTTAGTTGAACTTTTAATAGTCACAGGAATTATGGCTATATTATCGAGTGTCGCTTATATTGGTATTTCAGAGATCAGACAGACCGTCAGAGATAATAAGCGTCGGGCTGATTTGCATAAGTTAGCTAGAGCCTTGGAACTTTTTAAGGCTGATCACGGTCAATATCCGCCTAATAATTATTATAGCGCACAAGAATATAGTGGTGTTGATTGGTCAACAGACGCCGATGAAACGATGTTGCCAGTGCTAGTGGAAGGAGGAGACTTGGACTTAGTTTACAGAACCTCTACTGGCCTTGTGACCAGAAACGTCACAGTGCAAGGTGGTTATCTGGATGATTATATTGAAGATCCTATTAATGATATTAATGGCTGGACTTCCGATAGTGATGCAGAGCCCATAAATCATCATCATGTTTATCTGTATTGGGGTCCAATTTATTTAATTTTTGATACCAGTGATTGGCCTCCTATGACTTGGGACGTAGCCTGTCCCGAGCCACCTCCGGATACTTGTAGTGGTTGGGATACTTGTTGTAATAATGGCGGCTGCTTGGATGCTTACTGTGACTACATTCACCCAACTTTGTATTGGATAGCTGATTCCACAAATTCTTTCTCTAAATGGTGTTATGGCGTAGATAGTGATCGTACTTTAGTTCTTTTGGCTGCTGATTTAGAGAATGAATCAAGACCAGAGGAGAGAATTGATAATGTACTTTCTTTTTGCCCTACCCAAGAAAGTGACCCAGATATGTTTTTCAATTTTAAAAGATACTTTTTTAGGGGTAAAGATTGTTATGAGGGTCCAGATGGCGCCATTCCAGGTGGCACTGGCGCTGGGTGTGATGATGGAGGTACGGGCTGGAGCCCTTGGGGTGGAAATAGACACAACTATTTTGTTCCTCTTACAGGAGAATATGATTTAAATTAATGAAACAGAATAAATACAAAAAAATATTATTAGTTGGCGGCGGAACACTGGGTTCTGTTAGCCCACTTTTAGCTGTAGCTGAGAAATATCCAGCGGATTATTTATTTGTTGGCACAAGCCACGGTCCAGAAAAAAATGTTGTAGCCTCAGTTGGTTTAGAATTTAAAGAAATTGTTAGTGGTAAACTACGTCGTTATTTTTCTTGGCAAAATTTTGTAGATATTTTTAAAATAAAGTTAGCTTTTTGGCAAAGTCTATTTTTATTAATAAAATTTAAACCAGACATCGTACTTACTGCTGGAAGTTTTGTTGCTGTGCCAGTAGTCTGGGCTGCTTGGCTTTTACGGATTCCGGTTATTGTTCATCAACAAGATATTGGAGTTGGCTTAGCAAATAAATTAATGGCACCAGTAGCCAAAAAAATATCCGTTACTTTTGATGCTAGTAAACATTTGTTTAAAGCAGAAAAAGTTATTGTCACTGGAAACCCAGTTAGAGTTGGTGATGAGAAAAAAACTGATCAAGCATCTATAGTTATTACTGGCGGAGGGTTGGGTGCTAGGAATTTCAATCAATTTTTAGAAGAATTTATTCCGCGGCTTACAGAAACACACAAGGTATATCATATAGTAGGAGCTAAAAATTATGATCAAGCTTTAGACTTGCCAAATTATCAAGCTTATAAATTTTTAGCAGAAGGCATGACAGAATTATTAAGTCAGGCTGATATTATTATTTCTCGAGCTGGACTTTCTTTGACCACAGAAGCGGCAGCCTTAAAAAAAGCTTTAATCATTATTCCTATTCCAGATAGTCACCAAGAAGATAATGCTAAGTTTTTTGCTCAAAACAACGCTGCCATTATGGTAAGACAAGGTAGTCGCCAAATTTTGGATCGTTATTTAAATAAATTGTTACCCAACAAAAAATTTCAGCAAGCTTTAGGTGAAAACTTGTATAATTTATTTCCCAAAAATCCAGTTGACAAGTATATTAAATTAATAGAAGATGTGCTTAAATAAGCAAAAATAATGGATTTAGATTTAAGCAAAGTAAATAAAGTCTATTTAGCTGGCATTGGCGGCATTGGTTTGTCTGCTATTGCCTATTATTTTTTGCACCAACAAAAAGAAGTAGAAGGTTCGGATAATGTAAAATCCGAAGTAACCAAGCGTTTGGAAGATAGGGGAGTTTATATAAATTATATTCAAAAAGCAGACAATATAAATAATAAAGTTAATTTATTTGTTTATACTTCTGCTTTACCAAGTGATCATCCAGAACTCATCAAAGCCCGGGAATTAAACATTCCTATTTTGAGTTATTTTGAATTTCTTGGACATTTGAGCAAGAGCTATAAAACTATCGCTGTCACTGGCACTAACGGCAAAACAACCACTACAGCGATGTTGGGCTTGATTTTGGAAAAAGCCGGTCTTGATCCCACGGTGATCGTCGGAAGCTTAGTGCCACAATGGAATAGTAATTTCAGAGCAGGCTCATCTGATATTTTAGTAGTTGAAGCTTGCGAATGGCAAGCTCATATGTTAGAGATCGATCCTGATGTAATTGTACTCACAAATATAGCTGAAGATCATTTAGATTTTTATAAAGACCTAGATGATATCAAAAAACATTTTCAAAAGTTTGTCGATAAATTACCAGAGGACGGAGTGTTGATCAAAAACATCGACGACATAAACAGTGCTGATATTAAAGCCAAAAATATTTTAACTTTTGGTGGTCAACAATCAGCTGATTATTTATTTAGTGATCTAAAGACAGAACCCGGTAAACAAAATTTTGATATTAGTAAAATCAACGCTGATAAAATGCAATTTTCTTTAGCTCTACCAGGTTTATACAATGTCTATAATGCAACAGCTGCAGCAACAGCTGCCGGGCATTTAGAGGCTAATAAACATCAAATTTGGAATGGCTTAAATGAATTCACAGGTACTTGGCGTCGTTTTGAAGTATTGGGCAAGTTCACAAGTAATTTAGTTATTTCTGATTACGCTCATCATCCTGATGCAATAAAAGGTTTATTAAAAGCGGCTAAAGATTTTTATCCTGACAAAAAATTGATCACAATTTTTCAACCGCATCATCATAATAGAACTAAAACTTTGTTAAATGAATTTTCAGTTAGTTTTGATTTGGCTGATCAGGTTATTATTTCTGAGATTTATCAAGTTGGTGGGCGAGAAGATAAAGAGCATGAAGAGGTTAGTAGTCAAGATTTGATAGATAAGATGCAACATCCACGTAAACATTACGCTGCAGACTTTGCGGCTATTAAAAATAAAATCAAAAAAATAAATCCAGTCGATGCTGTGTTATTATTTATCGGCGCTGGAGATATTGATGATTTAGCTAGAGAATTAGTTGATTAAAATATGGATATTCAAAAAAATATTTCACTTGCTCAATATACGACTTTTAAAATTGGCGGTCCGGCTGAAAATTTTGTTGTAGTCAAAAGTATTGAGGAAGTGCAAGAAGCAATTAGTTTTGCCAAAGAAAATAGTTTAGCAATCTTTATTTTGGGTGGTGGCAGTAATTTATTAATTTCAGACGACGGCATCAAAGGCTTGGTAATAAAATTAGATTTAGATAAGATAGATTTTCAAGATGCAGAGGTCAAAGTAGGTGCTGGAGTAATTTTAGCTTTTTTACTAAATCAAGCATTAGCTAAAAATTTAACTGGTTTAGAATTTGCTGCTGGCATTCCCGGCACAGTTGGCGGAGCGGTCCGCGGTAATGCTGGAACTTTCGGTAAAGGCATGAATGATGTAGTTGTCAGCATAAAGTATCTAGACGAAAATTTTGATTTACAAGAAATGACTAATGAACAAGCAAATTTTGCTTATCGTCATAGCATTTTTAAAGAAAAAAAATATATTATTTTAGAAACTACTTTAAATCTAGAAAAAGGGGATATAGAAGAGGTTAAAAATTTAGTTAAAGAAAGATTAGCAACCAGACAAGCCAATCATCCAAATAAACCATCAGCTGGCTGTATTTTTAAGAATATTGATTTTTCCACAGTTGATATTGATGATTTAGCTAAACGCGGAATAGAAATAGAGAAGTTTTCTGCTCACAAAAAGATCCCCGCTGGCTATTTAATAGAAAAAGCTGGTTTAAAAGGTAAATTAATAGGTGGCGCTCAAGTTTCTGAGCAACATGCTAACTATATTATTAACACCGATAATGCTACAGCCGAGAACGTAATTATGCTCACTAGTTTAATAAAACAACAAATTCGTGATAAGTATGGCGTGCAATTAATGGAAGAAGTGCAATTTGTTATTTAAAATAAAAAAAGCCCTCATTTGCGGATGCAAACAAGGGTCAGGTTTTTTTGAAGGAGCGAGGATTAGGCAACCCTCTCGAAAACTTTCGGTTCCCGAGACTTTTTAATAAAGTAGGTCGGGAAAAAGGCAATAAGATAGCTGATCAAGAATGACGCTCCAAAAGCTAAGCGAGCTATATTCGTCGGAACACGAATCATCTTGATGCCGAATAACACAGTGAGAAGTACGACAGCGAAAACACAGACTGTAGCAATAATGGCTCCATCATTTTTTTCAAGTCGTCCAATGATGATGGCAAAAATTATGCTAGTGATTGTGGCAGAAATTGATAAATAAGCTATTACTGTTTGGATGCCTTGATGCAAGTTACTGCACCACTCTATTACTTGGTGTGAGAAATAGCTGCCAAGAGCAACAACTATCATCAGGCTGAGCCAATAGATGGCCCAGTTTCCAGGTACAGTTGGTCTTTCAACGTACTGATCATTCCAAGATATGTGACGGGTTCTGATTAGGTAGGTCGGAAAAAATAAAAGCAGATAGCCGGTACAGAACATTAATGCTGCTGGTAAGCTAGCATGTAGGGACATGGCTGAACCTACGATGACTATAAGGATGACAGCATCCAATTGTCTTATAATAAGGCCAACTGCCATGCCGATCATCGCACTGACAATGAAGCTACCAAGTAAATCACTATATATATCCATTTGGTTTACTACTCCCAGAGCATTGTACCATTCCAATGCTTGAGGTAAGAAGTAAGCACCAACAGCGACGACAGCCATCAGGCTGATCAGATAAATAAACCACCTCTTAGACATAATGTTCTCCTAAATTTACAACGTACATATTTAATAGATAAATATAGCATAAATATAGCAATTTGTCAAGTAATCAAGTACAGGCTCGCAGCTTAAAAATTATAAAAAAGCCTGGTTTCATTGACTTTTTCTTGATTATTTTAAAATAGGCAGTAATTATAGGCAAAAAAGGGCCCTTATGGGTTGACAAATCAAAAAAAATCCGTATAATTAAGGGGCGTAAATTATAGATAAATAAAAACATAAAAGCTAGATTAGTTATATGGTCAAAACTATATAATTAATTTATTTTTTATTATTCATTTGTAAATGAGCGAAAATAACACTAAGGTCAATAAAAAAGGATTTTTAGAACTAGACGGAGAGGTGATGGAATTATTACCTAACGCTACTTTTAAAGTTGTTTTAGAAAACGACCAAGAAATCTTGGCTCATTTATCTGGTAAGATGAGAATGTATAAGATCCGAATTTTGCCAGGCGATAAAGTGACTGTTGAGTTAAGTCCTTATGACATGACCAAGGGTCGTATTATTTTTAGAAAGTAAAATCAAGAAATGAAAGTAAGAGCTTCAGTGAAAAAAATGTGTAAAGATTGTAAAGTTACTCGTCGTAAAAACCGAGTAGTTTGTAATTGTAAAAATCCTAAACATAAACAAAGACAAGGTTAATACCTTAGAATTTTTAAAGTAAAAATTATGGCAAGAATTTCCGGAGTAAACATTCCAAGTGATAAAAGAGCAGAAATTGCATTGACTTATATTCATGGTATCGGTCTAACAACTTCTCAAAAGATTTTGAATTCATTGAAACTTGATAAAAATGCTCGTATCAAAGATATTTCAGAAGAGGATATCAATAAATTAAGACAAATCATTGAAAAAGATTTAACAGTTGAAGGTGAATTACGCCGTGAGAAAATTTCAAACATCAAACGTTTGAAAGAAATTAAAGCTTATCGTGGTACACGTCACGCCAAAGGCTTACCAGCCAGAGGGCAACGTACCAAAACAAATTCACGTACTGTACGCGGTAACAAAAGATTAACTATGGGTAGTGGTAAAACTAACGCCGCTCAGAAAACATAATTTTGAAATATGAAAACAATTGGTAGAAAAAAGAAGTTAAAAAAGAAAGTAAGTCGTGGTCAAGCCCACATTCAGGCTACTTATAATAATACTATTATCAGTTTAACTGACGCTAATGGTAATGTTTTGGCTTGGTCTTCAGCCGGTATCAACGGTTTTAAAGGACCAAAAAAAGCTACTCCTTATGCCGCTGGTATTATTGTTAAAAATGCTGTTGAAAAAGCTAAAGAATATGGCTTACAAGAAGTTGACGTATTTGTAAAAGGTGTTGGTGCTGGTCGTGAAGCCGCAGTTAGATCTTTACATGCAAATGGCGTTACCGTTGCTTCTATCAAAGATGTGACACCAATTCCACACAATGGCTGTCGTCCTAAGAAAGTAAGAAGAGTTTAATTTAAATTAGATATGGGTAGAAATCTTAAACCAAAACATAGAGCTAGTCGCCGTTTCAACGAGAATGTTGCTGATACAGTAAAATCACCGTTGGACAGACGTCCTTATCCAGCAGGGCAACACGGACCAAAAAAGACCTTTGCTAAGGTATCTGAATATGGCCGTCAATTATTAGCCAAGCAAAAAGCTAAGGCTATTTATGGTTTATTGGAAAAACAATTTTCTTTGACCTTTAAAAAAGCTCAAAAAATGCCAGGCGATGTTGGTAAAAACATGTTGACCTTACTAGAAATGCGTTTAGATAATGTTGTTTTTAGATCAGGATTAGCTAATACTCATCGTTTAGCTCGTCAATTAGTTAATCATGGCCACTTTGAAGTTGATGGTATCAAAACAGACATTCCTTCTTTTAAAGTAAAGGCCGGACAAGTTATTAAAGTAAAAGAAAACAAGTTGAAAAAACCTTATTGGACAAACTTGTTAGAAACCATAGATACAATAGAGGCTGCTAGTTGGTTAGCTTTAGACAAAAAAGCCATGACCATCACAGTAAATAGCTTGCCAAATGATGATGATCTACCACAAAATATTCAAACTAACTTAATCGTTGAGTTTTACTCTCGATAATAAAATAAAAATTGAATCAGAATTTTATGATCAATCAAATTTCTTTACCAGAAAAAATAAATATCGAGGACAAAAAAGACAATCGCTACGGAGTAGTGGTCGAGCCTTTTTATCCTGGATTTGGTATGACCGTTGGCAATGCTTTGCGACGTGTCTTACTATCATCTTTAGAAGGTGCAGCTGTTACTTCTTTCAAAATTGACGGTGTGCAACATGAGTTTGATGCTATTGACGGCATCAAAGAAGATGTAGTAGAGATTATGCTTAATTTAAAAAAATTAAGAGTAAAGGTTTATTCTGATGAACCAGTTAAGCTAGAATTATCCGCTAAAGGTGAAAAAGTTTTGACAGGTAAAGATATTACAAAAAATTCTGATGTAGAAGTATCAAATACAGATTTAGTAATTGCTACTTTGACTGATAAAAGCAGCAGTTTTAATATGGAGATTACAGTTGAACAAGGCTTAGGCTATGTCACCGTAGAACAACGTGAAAAAGAAAAGATGGAAATTGGTACAATTTCACTTGACTCTAGTTTTTCTCCAATCTTAAATGTAGGCTTTGATGTATCCAACGTTCGTGTTGGTAAAATGACCAATTATGAAAAATTAACTTTCGATATTTTAACTGACGGCACTATTACAGCTGAAGACGCTATTGCTAAAGCATCTACTGTTTTAGCTCATCACTTCAATCTATGGGCCGAAGTTAAGACTACTGATGAAAAAGTTGTAGAAGAAGTTGATGCTTCAGAAGAGGAAGTTGAAGACGAAGAAGATAAAAAGTAAGAAAAAATCATGCGACACCGTAAAGTAACAAAAATTTTAGATAGAAAGAAAGCTCCACGTAAAGCTATGTTGGAAAATTTAGCTACTTCTTTAATTTTGTATGAGAAAATCAAAACTACAGAAGCTAAAGCTAAAGTAATGAAACCTTTGGTTGAAAAACTTATCACTAGAGGCAAAGTAAAAACAGTGCACAACAAGCAACGCTTAGCTAGAGTTTTACCTGATAAAAAAGCCGTTCAAAAAGTTTTGGATGTTTTAGGACCACGTTACAAAGAAAGAAAAGGTGGTTATTGTCGTATTATTAAGATGGGTGTTCGTCAAGGTGACGGTGCAGCCATGGCACAAATTGAATTAGTATAATTATGGAAAGAACAACACACCAAATTGATGCAACTGACAAAGTTCTTGGTCGTTTAGCTTCAGAGCTAGCCGTTTTGTTGCAAGGAAAAAATAAAGCTACTTATCAGCCACACACAGATTGTGGTGATATTGTAGAAGTTTCCAATGTTGCTAAAGTAAAAATTACAGGTAACAAATTAAATACTAAAGTTTATTATCGTAATACTGGCTATCCAAGTGGTATCAGAACTACCAAATTATCTGATTTGATGGCAAATGATCCCGGTGAAGCTTTACGTAAGACTATTTATAATATGTTACCAAAAAATAAATTGCGACCTAATATGTTGAAAAGGTTAATTATCAAATAAATTCATGACAAAAGATAAAGACAACAAAGATTATATTCCAACTGTTGGACGAAGAAAAAGAGCAATTGCCCGTGTACGCCTTTTGAAAAAGAGCGTCAAAGGTATTGAAATTATTATCAACGGTAAAGATTATAAAGAATACTTTCCTTACTTTGAATGGCAAGAAGCTGTTGTAGCGCCTATAAAAGTAGCAGGACGTGAGAACATTGCTATTTCCGTTAAGGTTTTAGGCGGTGGCCAAAGAGGTCAAGCTGAAGGTGTTCGTCATGGCATTGCCCGTGCCTTACTTATTTCTGATGAAGAGTTGAGACCAAACTTAAAGAAAGAAGGTTTCTTGACTCGTGATTCTCGAAGAAAGGAAAGAAAGAAGCCAGGTTTGAAAAAGGCTCGTCGTGCACCACAATGGTCAAAACGTTAAATTATATTACTTATTCAAAAATCCGCTTTTACAGCGGGTTTTTTTGTATGTATTTGACCTTTTTATCAATTCACAATATCATTGTATTATGACTTTACTATTAAAATTACAGGTATCAAAAAGTTAAAAATAGCTGTTGTTCATGACCACTTAGGTTGGTGTGGTGGTGGAGAGAGAACTGCCCTCAGTATTGCTTTGGCTATTGGGGCAGATTTTGTTACTGTGTATGCACATCCAGATACCTATCCAGAATACCAAAAAGAACTTGGTGGTCGTTTAAAAATTATTACTAAAAAACTAGACGTAGTAGATAAAGAAGTACTACGGTTTTTTTGGACACGCTTGATGTTTTGGCGTTATCGTCGTCAATTAAGACAATATGATATTTTGATTGCCTCTGGTCAGGCAGCAACAGAAGCGGTGGCTAATCATGCTAACTCGAAAGCAGTCCGCATAGTTTATACTCATACACCACCACGTCGTATTTTTGATCTCTACAAATCAAGTAGGGCTAATTATAAATGGTTTTTAAGACCATTGTTTACCATGTTTGTTATTTTTTGGCGTTGTCTTTATATGCGAGCTATTCGTAAAATTGATGTAAATATTGCAAACTCTGAAAATATAAAAAAACGTTTTCATTATTTTACCAAGCGGGAAGTGAATACTGTTTTATGGCCTCCGATTGAAACAAGGCAGTTTTTATGGCTAAGCCAAGGAGACTATTATCTTTCCTGGGCTAGAGTTGATGAACATAAACGTGTTGAGATGGTTGTTCAGGCTTTTCAAAAAATGCCCAATAAAAAGCTTATCGTTGCTTCTGGTGGAAGTCGTTTGCAACATGTGCGTGATATGGCAGAGGGGTATCCAAATATTAGTGTTGTTGGTTGGCAAAGTGAAGACAAGTTAAAACAGTTAGTTGGTAATTGTATTGCCGTAGTTTATATCCCCGTTGATGAAGATGCAGGCATGACTCAAATTGAGGCAAATGCTGCCGGAAAACCAGTGCTGGCTGTCGATGAGGGTGGTTTATCTGAAAGTGTCATTAATAATGTCACAGGCATCAAAATTAAATCTGATCCTAGTATTGACGACGTTATTAAGGGCATGCAAATAATGACTAAGGAATGGTGTTTGGAGCGCAAAGAAGATTGTATTAAACATGCTAAAAAGTTTGATCGATCTATTTTTGATAGCAAAATTCGTGATATTGTGGCGAAGAATAGTCCAGATTTACCCATTTTTGGTATAGACGCTTCACGATGTGAAGATCCTCGTGAACCAGGTAAAAATATACACACGGGCGTAGAAGTTTATACTAGAGAGCTCATTACTCACATGTTGCCACTTTTGCAAGAGGATACACGCATTAGACTTTATTCTCCTAAATTAATTGACGGCATAGATCCAATTTATCAAAGGATTATACCATCTAAACGAAGATGGACCATTAGAGCATTGGCAAGTGAATTAAAGAAAAATACACCAACATATTTTTTTACACCCGGTTATTTTATTCCTCGTACTGCTCCACAAAAAAGTTTTGCAGTTATTCATGATGTATTATTTAAAAAAGATAAAAATAAATATTCATTTCGTGAAAGAGTGTGGCAAAATTTAGTGACTCATTGGAACATTAAACGAGCATTACATATTTTTACAGTTTCGCAACAATCACTAAATGATATTGTGCGTTATTTTCATCTTGATCGCCACAATGTTTCACTTGCGCCAGCTTCTCATGATAATTGGGAAGATATCGATCGTAATCATTGCAGAGAGTTAATGATTGTGTATATTGGTCGTATTGAAAATAAGAAATCAGTTGACGTGTTATTGCAGGCCATGGCTTTGCTTGGTTCTAAATATCCAAAATTACAGCTGAAACTTATTGGTAAAGCTGGTGATGCTTATGAAAACATTATCTCACTTATTAAAAAAAATAATCTATCTAGCCAAGTAGAATTAACTGGGTACATAGATGATAAAAGCAAAAAAGAATTTTTGACCAAGGCTATGATTTATGTGCACCCAAGTGCAAGTGAAGGGGCATCGATTCCAGTGCTTGAGGCATGGGATGCAAATATACCAGCCATTGTTGCTGATACTCAAGTTATGAAGGAGATATGTGATGATGCGGCTGTTTATTTTGAGGCAAATAAGATTTCTTCTCTAGCCGATAATATTGAAATATTACTCAATGACGAGGAAGCAAGAAGAACGATAGTGGAAAAGGGTTCTAAAAGGCTTAGTCAATTTGCTTGGAAAAACACTGCCCAAAAGGTTGTTGATACCATATTATCCCATAAGTAAACAGCTTATTATTTTTCCTTGATTTTACTAGCTTTTTTACCTAATTTTGCTATACTTATTTCATGTTAACTACCCGGAAAATCACTGCAAATTCCTCATTTTTCTTGACCGCTTTAGTACTGCAAAAGGTGCTTTCTTTTGTATATTTCACTATTTTAGCCCGTACTCTAGGGGCTGAATCTATTGGTCAATATTTTTTTGCTATTTCTTTTGCTACCATGTTTGCTGTTTTGATGGATTTTGGTTTGTCACCAGTGTTGACTCGAGAGGTAGCCAAAGATGATAGTGATAGTAAATTGTGGTTCAAACAAATATTTTCTCTTAAACTAATAGCTACCCTAGCGGCTGTTGTTTTTTTGTTAGTGCTAAATACTTTTGTTTTTGCTGGTGATGCAGTTAGAGAGCTAATATATCTGACTACTATGATTGTAGTGATCGATAGTTTTACTTTGTTATTTTATGCTTTTGTTCGTGGACAGCAAAATTTAAAATTTGAAGCCGGCGGTACAATCATTTTTCAACTTATTGTCATGACTGTCGGCCTAAGCTTGTTACAATTTACAAATAATTTGTTTTTGATTGTTGGTGTTTTGTTTGTAGCTAGTTTATTTAATCTAATTTATTCTGGATTAATTTTGTATTTCAAATATAAAGTCAAACCATTTTTTGTTTGGAATAGAGGATTGATCAAAAAAATACTTTGGATTGCCTGGCCTTTTGCTGCGGCCGCTATTTTTGCTAAAGTCTATGCCTATATCGATACATTTTTAATTAAGTTATTCTTAGACGATGCCGCAGTTGGTTTTTATAGTGTTGCTTATAAGATAACTTTTGCTTGGCAGTTTATTCCACTAGCTTTTGTAGCTGCTTTGTATCCAGCTTTTTCTCATTTGTTTAAACATGATCGTGATGAATTAAAGAAGGTGTTTAGTAAAGGTTTTGCTTATCTGGGCTTCATTGCTTTGCCACTTAGTGTTGGCATCATTGTTTTGGCACCAGAAATAATTAACCAAGTTTACACCAAGGAGTTTTCAGCTGCCATTTTACCTTTGCAAGTTTTGATTGCTTCAATTGCCTTTTTATTTATGAATTTTGCTTTGTCTAGCATGCTTAATGCTTGCGACAAACAGTTAGTAAATACCAGAAATCTAGGGATAACAATGATTTTAAATATTGTGTTTAATATCATCTTTATTCAATATTGGGGTGTTTGGGGTGCAGCGCTGGCTTCTTCTATTAGTACGTTTATCTTATTCACACTCAATTTAAAAGCAGCCAATAGCTTAATAAAAATAAATTTTCAAGTTATCAAATCTTTAATAATGTCCTTATTGGCAAGCATATTAATGGCTTACGCAGTTATTTATTTTAAAGATATTATTTGGTGGCCACTCACTATTTTAGTTGGCGGCGCAGTTTATTTTGCTATTATGTTTGTCACCAAAACATTAAGCTACAAAGAAATTATTTATTTAAAAAATTCTTTATTTAATAAAGAATAAATTATAGTCATGAAAAAAACTTTAGTACTTACTCATGAATATTTTCCTTTTCCTGGCGGGGTATCTCGTTATGTTTATAATTTGTTTAAACATTTACCACAAGATAAATATTTGGTTGTTACTGACAATAAACAGGTTAAGACGCAAGATAATATTTTGCACTTAAATTTAATTAGTAATTTTTTTAAACCAAGTTGGTCATTTAGTTTTTTCAAAATAAAAAAATTAATTAAGCAGCACAAAATAGAGCAGATTTTTACTCCAAATATTTTACCTTTTGGTAGTTTGAGCTATTTGTTGTTTAAATTATATAAAATTCCATATATTATTTCTTTACATGGTTTAGATATAAATTTAGCTTTGAAAAACAAACCTAGATTAGCCAAGCAAATTTTATTTAATGCAAAGTTGATTATTACTAATAGTCAAAATACAGCTAATTTAATAAAGCATCTAAATTTACCAGAAAGTAAATTAAAAGTTTTATATCCAAGTTTTGATTTACAAACCCACATTAGTCAAGAAAAATTACTTGATTTAGAGAAAAAACTTGGTATTACTGATGATGATTTGGTGTTATTAACGGTTGGTCGTTTAAATAAACGTAAAGGACATGATTTAGTTATTGAGGCGCTAAAGGCTAACTCTGATTTACCGCTTAAATATTTAGTAGTAGGTTTTGGCGAGGAGAAAGAAAATTTACTAAAATTAGCTGAGGAACGACAAGTAACTGACAAAATAATTTGGGCTGGTCATGTTGCGGATTCTGACTTGATATATTATTATAAATTAGCTAATATTTTTGTTACTCCGCACCGTTTGAGCAATGTTGACGTTGAAGGATTCGGACTTGTTTTCTTAGAAGCAGCTACTTGCCAATTACCTATCATTGCAGGAAACAGTGGAGGAGTAAAAGAAATTTTAACTAACCAAGAAAATGCTTTATTAGTGGAAGCTGATAATTTAGAAGAATTATCTAGTGCTATTAGATTATTTGCTACTGATTGTGAGACGAGCTGGAAATTAGCACAAAATGCTTACAAGCGTAGTCAAGAATTTCCTTCGGCTAAAGAACAGAGTAAAAAATTAGCTGATTGTTTATAGAATAAAATTATGAAAAAATTTGATGTAATCATGTTTAATATGTCCAACTTTTCTGAATGGGAAGAGGGCGTATCTAACCGTAATTATCATGTCCTACAACAGTTATTGCAAAATGAACAGGTAGGTAAGATTTTAGCTGTTGATTATCTGCCTTTAAACTGGAAAAGATCTCTTCGTAATTATAAAGAGAATATTGTTTTAAATTTAAAAAAAGGTAAAGTTACACAAAGAAAATTAACCAGTAAAGTCACTAAGGTTTCTGATAAGCTTTATGTTTATTCGGATGTTAATTTTTGGTTACGACCAAATCATACCTTAAATAATATTAAAAAAGTGGCCCTGGATTTAAATTTTGGCGATATAGCAGTTTGGTCATTTTTTCCTTTTATTGCTCCATATCTAAATAATTTAGGACAAAAATTGACCATCTTTGATGCCGTTGATAATTGGCTGAGTCATTCTTCTTATCAAAAATATAAACAACGCTTGACCGACGCTTATAATATTTTTAAAAATCAAGCTGATGTCATTTTTACTGTTTCTCAAAAGTTGGTTCATTTTTTTGATGATCAACCAAATGTTTATTGGATACCAAATGGTGTAGATTATAAACATTATAATCAAAAATTTCCTTTGGTAAATCGTGATGTAGCAGATGTTCCACGGCCGATCATTGGATATATCGGTGTCATTCAAGACAGAGTAGATCTTAAATTAATTCAACACTTAGCTAAGGAAAATCCTAAAAAATCCATTGCCTTAGTAGGCCCAGTGTGGAGTGAGCAGGATGAACTAAGAAAAAGCGTTAATGATTTACCAAACATTTATTTCCTAGGCTACAAAGCTTACAGTGAAGCACCGATGTATATTCAGCAATTTGATATTGGGATTATTCCACATCAACAAGCGGAATTCAGCTCTAGTACTAACCCAATGAAAATGTACGAATATTTAGCTTGTGGTAAGCCAGTTGTGGCCACTAAAAATTCTGGTACTGATAATATTGATGATATGATCGCAGTAGCCGATAATTATGAAGATTTTAATAACAAATTAAATAATTTATTAAAAGCAGACAGTGTAGAGCAGCAACAAGCTAGACAAGAATTGGCCAAAAAACATTCTTGGATTAGTGTAGTTGATAAAATGATGGATTTGATTAATACAAAATTAAGTTAATATGCATAAAGTAGATATTTCCATTGTCATTGTTAATTGGAAAGTTAGGCCATTATTAGAAAAATGCCTAGATTCCATTATTGCCGATACAGCAGATTTTACTACTGAAATTTTTGTAGTGGATAACGATTCACGTGACGGTACGCCAGAGATGGTTATGGCTCAATTTCCACAAGTGACCATGATCACCCTGTCTTCCAATAATGGATTTGCTAAAGCAAATAATATTGCTCTAAAGCAAGCTAAGGGTAGATATTTATTTTTATTAAATCCTGACACTGAAGTGGAGATGGGTTTTTTTAAAACAATTATTAGCTATCTGGATGTGCATTCTGAAGTCGGTATTTTGGGACCACGAATTTTAAATTCTGATCATAGTTTGCAACAGTCTATCCGTCGTTTTCCAAAACTATTATCACAATTATTAATATTATTTAAAATACGCAATTTAGTACCCAAAAATAAAATTTTTAGAAGTTATTTTGCTGATGATTTTAATTATAATAAAGAGCAAAATGCCGAACAGATCATGGGTGCAGCCATGGTTATTACCCGGGCTACTTTTGAGAAACTAGGTTTTTTAGATGAAAGATTTTTTGTTTGGTTTGAAGAAGTAGATTATTGTCAGAGGGCTAAAAAGAAAAATATAATTGTTCGTTATTTACCAACTGCTTCTATTGTACACCATAGTGGAACTAGCTTCGCTAAGCAGAGGATTATGCGTAAACAAATGTTTTTTAATTTTAGTTTATTAAGATACTTTTTAAAACATCGTCCTGTTTGGGAAACCCTTGCCATTGTTTTGATTATTCCAATAAATATCTTATTAACAGCTATTTATGCTTTTAGCGTAAAATATTATTATAAAAAATAATGAGCGATCGACCAAAAATAACAATTAGTTTATTGACTTGGAATGGCGCGCGTTATTTACCGTGGTTATTAAAAAGTTTAGAAAATCAAACTTATAAAGATTGGGAACTTTTGGTCTTGGATAATGCTTCAAATGATCAATCAGTGGCTACAGTCAAAGAATATTATCCACCAGCCAAAGTTATTCAACAAAAAACAAATCTTGGTTTTGCTAAAGGACACAATCTACTTGTTAGTTGGTCAAAATCAGATTATATACTATTTCTCAATCAAGATTTAATGTTGGCGCCTAATTATTTGGAAGACGCTATTGATTTTCTTGATAAAAATCCTAACGTGGCCAGTGTTTCTGGTAAACTTTTGTATTGGGATTTTGAGCAATCAAACACCACAAAAATTATTGATTCTTTTGGTTTAAAGATAAATAAAAATCGTAAAGTTATAGATTGGCAACAAGGTAAAGCAGATTACTCATTAGATGACAAGGAAGTATTTGGTCTGTCAGGTACGGCATTGTTAGTCAGACGAGCCGCTTTAGAAGTTGTAAGGTTGCCAAAAAATAATGACCAGTTTGAATATTTTGATGAAGATTATTTTTCTTATAAAGAAGATATAGATTTGGCCTGGCGTTTTCGTTTGGCTGGCTATGAAAACTGGTTAGTTACTTCTACCGTAGCTTATCATCATCGTAGTATTTCCAAGGCAAAGTCTAGTAGATCAGATCGTAAAAACAGAGGGATCACTAATAAATTATCTTACCGTAATCATTTAGCTACGCTATACAAAAATTCTTTTGTCTCTAATATTTGGCGCGATTTTTTTTATATTGTATTTTATGAATTAAAAAAAATTCTTTATTTTATTATTTTTGAAGCAAAAACCTTGCAAGGCTTAGTAGAATTTTTAAAGTTAAAAAAGAAACTTAAGAAAAAAAGACAATATATAAAGAACAATAGAAAAACTAATCCTGAAGACATGCGTAATTGGTGGAAATAATATGGAGTTATCAATTATTATTTTAAATTATAAGCAAAAAGATTTAGTTAGAGAATTATTAGCTAATATTAATAATTTATCTCTGCCTTTTGAGTATGAAATTATTGTTATCGATAATGGTACTTATGATGGAGTAGGGGGTGTTGTCAAAAATAATAGTAAAGTTACATTTATTCAAAATAAAACCAACGATGGTTTTGCTGCTGGAAATAATATTGGCATTAGAGTGGCTAGTGGAAAATACATCATGATCTGCAATCCGGATTTAGCAATATTTTCGGATGCTTTTCAAATTTTGCATCAATACATGGAAACGCATCCGGAAGTAGGATTGGCTGGACCGCGTTTAATCAATGCAGACAAAAGTTTGCAATATTCCTGCACTGGTTTTCCTGATTGGCGTTTGCCTTTTTATCGCCGTACTTTTTTAGGTAAAACTAAAATGGGCAGAAGGTGGCTAGATGATTATCTAATGAAAGATGTAAATCATGCTCATAATTTTTATGTGCCGGTTTTGTTTGGTGCTTGCTTGATTATTCGCCATAGCGTTTTAGAGCAAGTTGGCTTATTGGATGAGCGTTATTTTATGTATTTGGAAGACCTAGATTGGTCGCGACGTTTTTGGGAAAATGATTTTAAAGTAGCCTATGTAGGTGAGGCTGAGGTTATTCATTTACATAAAAGAGAGTCAGCACAGAATAGTTTTTTGAAAGCCATATTTAATAGATCGGCTCGTTATCATATTTCTAGCTTTATAAAATATTTAAAAAAATTCAAAGGCAAAGCATTGCCCGAGACAAAATAAAAAACCCCCGTTTCAAGCTGTTGCTTAAAAGCGGGGATTTGGAGTGTGTTACTTCACCAACAACATCTTGCGAGTTGTGGTGGAGTTTTTGGTTTGCAGGGTGTAGAAGTAAGTCCCAGATGGCAAGTTAGTGCCGTCGAAGTCCACGGTGTGGGCTCCAGCAGTACAATAACCAGTCTTGAGGGTGATTACTTTTTGACCTTGCAAATTGTAAATCGTGAGATCAACTTTCTCAGCTCGTGGCAGATAAAAATTAATCTTGGTTTCAGGGTTGAAAGGATTTGGGTAGCTAGTCAGTAACAGAGAGTTTGCTTGAGTGATCAAGGTAAGTACATCTTCTTGACCGGTGTCTGTCAACTGATAAAGATAACGCGTGCCATTAATTTGAGCACTAACCACCAGATGATTTGGTTGGGATAGTCGAAGATTGGCGTTGTCCACAAATTGGAAGTTCGGTTCGAATTCTAGATTCCAAAGTAAACTGCTCCAAGTCTGACCATTGTCTCGAGAAACATAGATTGATTCCTGGCATCCAATGGCCAAATATAGCCAATTAGGATTTTCTTGATTGATCCAAATGTGTCCACGATCACCAGATTGAGCTTCACTTTCAAAGATTATCTCCTTGTTAGATTGGTTCAATAGATAAACAATGGTTTTTTCTGTCCAGATCTCCATGCATACGGCATAGACAATAGCTGGATTGACGGGATCAATCTTTAAATCAAGCACATCAATAGATTCCTGATTACCAAGAATTACTTCCCAAGTTTGTCCGCCATCAGTGCTACGCTCGACTTTGCCTAAATCACCAAAAGCTCGACTGCCGATATAAATAGTCGGTGGCGTGGTGCTAGCATCAACTTCTATTTCAAAGTTGTTTGGTGAACTAGTGTTGTTGTGGCTTTGCCAGCTTGTTCCCCAGTTTTCAGAATAGGTGTAGCCACCGTTATTCATTGAAGCGTGAATCACATCGTTGACTATCTCCATATCAGTAATAAAACTATACTCTGGAAAAAGCCAGCTTTCAGAAGTTCCAAGAAATGTCCAACTTTGACCTCCATCAAAGCTGTGATAAACCGGGTGATCAGTTTCAGAACGAAAGGTATCTCCGACAAAAAATAATGTGTCCGGAGAGCCTGGATGACAATGAATGCTGGATAGAGGAGCTGGATAAACATTTAACCAATCCTCGCCGTTGTTCGTTGTCATTAAATTACGTTCAAAGATAAGTTCAGGGATGGTGGGGTGAACTCCGCAAAGTTCAAAGTTGGTCGTGCCAGGAATTAGCGTCCACTGTGCCTCAAGCATCAGAGGCAACAGTAGAAGCAAGAAGAGCGTTCTCATATTACCTCCTGTCATTCAGTTGATCTTTGTGGTGGATACGAAAAAAGTCTGTCCGGATAAGGCCCACTAGGTACGGTGCGATCTGGATGTGGGAGACTGCCGTCGTGAGCCCGTACTGTGTAAAATGCTCCATTAGGATAGTCTATCCATACGCGTGTGTGCACATACCAGGTTTCTGTGATATCGGCTAATATTTCGCCGAGTTCATAGGGATTTTCACTGATGTAAACTCGATAAGTGATATTACCATTAAAACAATCGTTTGGTGGCATGAACCAGCCTAGATGCACGTGTCCTTGATAGGAAAATTGAATTGGGTTTAAAACCGGAGCAGGAGCCGAACCAACAGTGATAACGGCGGTATCGTGCCAATAATCAGGTCGTGAAGCAGTGACCAGATATTCACCACGAGGAATGTCACCGTAGATTTGTATTTGACCAGTTCCATTTGTGGTCTGTTGGGCCACAAATGAAGAGTCCGTGGCATTCAGTAGAGTGACAATTGCTCCTTCCATGGGTAAGCCGCCATAGTTGACGGACATGATCTTGGGTTCTTGTCCTTCACAATAAAATTCATAGGCATCAACAGTCAGTGGTTGTGGATTAGGGCGATGTCGAATCTTTGAAGTAACGTCACCAAGCAAGATGTACCAGACAACATTTTTGCGGCAAGTAAAATTGCCGTTTTGTTGCAGTCTAATTTTGCCATGGTAAAGCACAGAGCCAAGATCGGTGTAATTCTGGCAGATATCAAATTGATACAGTGCCTGTGACAGATAGATTTGGTGGTGATAATTACCACTGTAGCTTGTGCTAGCGGTTCCACCTAGATAGGTCAAGGCGCCATTGGGGTTAAAACAGGATGCTTCAGCAATAGTAAGGCGAGCATCTTGAATGGGGCTGTTGTTACAAGCGAAGCCGTACATACGAGGCGGTTTCTCATTCATTTCCAACGAACGAGCCTCCCAGGATTCAAAGGATTCACTATTATTATCCCAATGCCACCAGCACCAGTGTCCACCATGTCCATTGTAGAAAACATCGCAACGACCGGACTCTTCTTCCATCAGTATAATAGCTCGTTCTTTAGTGCCATTACTATGCATACCAAAAACGGTATCTACTGAGAAAAAGCCATTGCTGTTGTTGTCGATCAAACCTTGTACAATCCGAGCACATTTGACAAATTCGTAAGGATTATTCGGGCCATACTCTCGATGAGTTACTAGCTCGACAGCTTGTGCGTTCCAATCTGGAAGCAGATTTTGTTCTACAAACATGCTTTTGATCAATTGGATCTCAACTTGTTGTTGAACAGTTAAAACAGTGTCGGTCGGCTCAGCTGAGAAACGCCCAATGTTTACATCCGGTGATTCGTCTTGACCATTTTGCATGGTGTACCAGTGATCAGAATAGATTTCATCCCACATACCACCATGACGAAGAGTGTCGGCAATCATGGGAATATGTTCATGGCCACCAATTAATTGGACATAGCCAAACAAATTGTCGCTGGTGTAATTTTCGTGGATTACATCATAGACTTCTTGAGTGGTCACATTGTTTGACACTATTTCCACGACAGGGGCATAGCCAATGTGTCTTTTCCATTTAATCCAGTCATCTAGTGCAGGTAGTTCTGAAAATATTTCAGGAACGACAACCAGCAACGAAGGATAAAATGGTGCTTCAGTCCGAACCATCGGTTGATAGTTAGGAAAGAGTGTGCCGTACATCATGTCTTGGCTGGTAGTAGGGTCAGGAATAAAGGTCATGGGATTTTCTCCAATGCCTTCTTCTGTAATCACTACAGCAAAATCATGATAGACGATCAGATCTCCGGTTGTAGGATTCCAACGAAATGGATGAGTGGTAACCGTGACTGATCGTACATATCCGGAAATGACCGGGTCAGTGACGTGGAATTTGTTAACTGGCCAAAATTCATCGCTAGCATAAAATTCCTCATCAATAACAAAAGGCAATACCTTAGTTGAATCATCCAACATTCTGTCGGGTTGTTGTGGGGCTATTAGGAAGTTTGTAAAAACAGTTGAGTCAGCAACTTCCACTACAACATTTACGCCACCAGTGGCTGACGTTGCATAAGGAACTTGAATGACTGGCATTTCTGCTTTTCCTTCTTCCCAAAGATAAGAAGTTTCATCTGCAAATTGTAGCTTGCTGTAGATAGAGTCTGTCTGAACATAAAATCCAGACATGTGAATCTGAACAACATTGCTAGAATATTGGACTTCAACTTCTTGTGCTGGACTGGCATCAAATCCAATCCATTCCCAGTTTTGATCTTGAGCCATGACATTGATGGCGATCAAAAGCATGGCGATAATCAGGTAAAATCTGTACTTCATTTTGTGCCTCCAAGATACGTTAATACCACTAAAAATACCGTAAACATCAATTTTCTTAGCTTTTTTTCTCCTTTCTTATTCATTAAATTTTCAACGTACTTTTGATACTTTAGCTTTACCATGTTTTTGATGTTTTGTAAAGAGGGGATCAAAGTAAATAAAAACCCCCGTCTCAAGCTGTTGCTCGAGAGCGGGGATTAAATGCTTGCCGTCAGGCATA
>CAZXZY010000001.1:0-104764 GCA_964645825.1 uncultured Gammaproteobacteria bacterium | reverse complement strand
ACTGTAAATCTGCTGGCTTTCGCCTTCGGGGGTTCGAATCCCTCCCGGCCCACCACTCGATTCGTCGCTTAAATAAAATAGCAATGAAAAAATATTATATATATCTAGCTAGATGTAGCGACGACACTATTTATACTGGCTATACAGTCAATCTTAAAGAAAGAGAAATTAAGCATAATGCAGGAGAGGGTGCTAAATACACCAAAGCTAGATGTCCAGTACAAATTGTTTATTCTGAAAATTTCAAAACTAAATCAGCCGCTATGAAAAGAGAGGCTGAGATCAAATCATTTACTAGACTAGAAAAAGAAAAATTAATTAAATCCGCCAAAGGCGGAGTAAACAAGTAATTATAATCTGTGCCGTCATAGCTCAGTGGTAGAGCACTTCCATGGTAAGGAAGGGGTCTGCAGTTCAAATCTGCATGACGGCTCCACTTTTTTAAATCAGCCCAATGAGGCTGTTTTTTGATTTCTCCATAATTAAGTCTCATGAGAAATTATCTCGCCTAGCGGGGTTGTTTAAAATATGCTATTTTATACTAAATAAAATATATGCCAGAACTTCCAGAAGTAGAGACAATTAGACGTGATCTTAATGCTAAGATTGTTAATAAAAAAATTAACTTAGTTGAAGTACGTAAAATTAACATGATTAAAGGTGCTAAACTCAAATTTATTAATAATCTAAAAAATAATCAGATCATCAAAGCTGATCGAATTGGTAAGCTGATGATTTTTGATTTGGCTTCTGGAGATCATTTATTGATTCATCTTAAGATGACTGGACAGCTTATTTATATTATTAAAAATGATGTAACTGCTGGAGGACATGATTGGCCACAAGCAGATGCTTTACCTAATAAGTTTTCACATATTATTTTTCATTTTAGTGATGGCTCCCAGTTATTTTTCAATGATTTACGGCAGTTTGGCTATATGCAGATAGTTAACAGTCAAGATAGAGACAATATAAAACAAAAATTTGGCATTGAGCCCTTGCAAGCTAATTTTACTTGGAATAATTTTGAGAAATTATTCGAAAATAGAAAAACCATTTTAAAGCCATTTTTACTTAATCAACAAATGATTTCAGGCATTGGTAATATTTATGCTGATGAAATTTGCTTTCGAGCTAAAGTCTTGCCGAATAGAAGGCTAAACACTTTAAGTGAAGCTGAACAGAAAAAGATATTTCAAGCAATTAAATATATTATCAAAAAAGCGATAGAGCAAAGAGGAACAACTTTTAGTAATTACCTAGATAGCGATGGTAAAAGCGGAAATTTTTCTGATCAGCTCAAAGTTTATGGTAGAGGAGGAGAAAAATGTTTGCGTTGTCGACAAAGTTTGATCAAAAAGGTAAAATTAGGAGGCAGAGGAACGACTTTTTGTTCCCAGTGTCAAAAATAAATTAATAGATATTTTATGAAAGCTAAGAATTGGAATTATTTATCATGGCTAGTGATTTTGATCACTATTGTTGCTTCCGCTTATTTTTATGACAAATTACCAGATCAAGTAGTTACTCATTGGAATGCATCGGGTGAGCCAGATGATTGGGGTAGTAAAGACTTCATTACATTTTTTATACCAGGATTGTTGGTCGGTATGTATCTATTATTTCAATGGTTACCAAAATTGGATCCAAAAAAAGAAAACTATGCCAAGTTTGCCAATTTCTATAAAGTATTTCAGTTTGTGATTATTGCATTTTTAGGATTTATCTATTTTATAAGCACCTTATACAATATGGGCTGGGAAATTAATATCGGTGCTACCATCAGTATTTTAATTGGTTTGATGATGATCATTTTTGGTTGTAATATGAAAAAAATTAAGACTAATTGGTTTATTGGTATTCGAACTCCTTGGACATTATCTAGTGAAGTTGTTTGGAAAAAAACTCATGAATTTGCTCATAAGAGCTTTATTTTTGGAGGATTATTATTCTTGATTGTTAGTTTTTTGCCAGCTGAGTGGTTTATGTGGGCATTGATCTCGATTATTCTAGTATTATTGAGTCCAGCTGTCTATTCTTACTTTATTTTCCGCGACATCAAAGAAAAGAGCTAATTTTAGGTTAAAATTGGATATATTTAAAATCCCTAGTGAAATAGGGCTTTTATATTTGACAAAAAGGTTAATATATGCTATAATTTTATATTACCTAAAGAGTGTTTAAAAGCACCATTTGGGTTGAACATTGAAAATGAACAAGAGAATAAATAAGAAAAAAGGAGGATCTCATGGAGATCTTACAAAATGCTTGGCAATGGTTTTCGGACCTGCCAATCTGGATCATCGCAGTGTCTGTGATGGTGTGGATTACATTGTGGATCATACTGTACAAGAAATTAGGCGGTACGAATCCATATGATGATAATAAATCCAGGAAGATTATTGGTCATTGGATAGCACATCTCATTGGTGCCAGTCCGATCATCATTTTTTGTTGGATTTGGCTTTCTCCCGATTCTGTCGGTGAGATAGTTTCTCCAGATGGTGATGGCGTAGTGAGTTGGTTGAAGGCGCACATGTGGCAGCTTTTATGGGATATCATAATTGCTGTTGTATTCATCGTCTTTGCCGGCAAATCTTACAAGGTCAAATTCATTCAGGAGAAGCATGTCAGGAACACCAACAATGATCAATTAACCGCTTTTCTTAGTAAGCCACATTGGTTTGGAGTCATTTCTGCTCTAGGAGTTGGAATGTTCTTAATCCTTGGTGGTTGGTGGTATACGTTGGTTATCCCAGCATTTTTGTTGGGCACCGTCTATATTGTGCCGTTGCGTATCATCATGAGAGCTACCTTTGCTCAAGAAGCCATCTTAAGTGATCCGGAGGTCAAGATCACCAAAGAGGGTATGAAATTTGGTCGGAGTCTAGTTTTACTGACTAACGGCCTTAAGATTACTTGGCTCTTTGCGTCTTGGGTTCCTGGAGTCGCCTTTGTTTTGTTTGATCATGCTAAGGATACGCACGAAGAGAAGACCTCATACCTACGCACTAAGACTAAGCCAGAAACCACTGCGGCTGCTGCTGATAATCCCGAGATTCCCATCGCCGGTGCTCCATTGAGTTATGAATACTGGCTTGAGTGTTGGTTTATTGCTTCTCCAAAGATTTTTTTAGGGCTTAGTGATCGATATCGGGCTAATCCCTGGGAACAAGTGGATGAAGTGATTGAGGGATTTTTGAACGAAGTCTCGGCAACCATGCATGTTCAACAGGCAATGGATTTCTGGATTGTATCAAGCAATGATAATGATGGTTCTGAGCTTCAACCAGGTCAACTTGACATTGCTAACTCTGCTTTTGATGTATTGCAGGCTCGGGTGATGCGTAAGATTGGTTTGTTAACTGCTAGTTTTCGAATTAGCGATCATAACCCGACCAAGGCAGTACAAGATCATCAGGAGAGGCTCAATCTGATTAAGCTGGAAGAAGAGGGAAACAAGAGGCAGCAAGCAGCCAACAAAGAGGCTGGTAAGGCAAGAGCTGCTTTGGCGAAAAGTTTTGCTGAAGAGCTGGAGTCTACACCAAATGCCTGGAAGGCTGATGAGCGCATTACTCGTCGTGTTGCTGCTGAAAAGGCTGGTACTGTCATCATTGGTGATACTAAACCCACGGTAGATGCCAACAAGTAATCTCTTGTTCAATCACAACACACCCCGGATTTGGAGAGTCTGGGGTGTTTTTTTATTTTGCTAAATTTCATATTTATTGTATAATTAAATCAATAAAATTAACGAAAAAATATGGCAGATGAAAATTTTGATATCCTTCAGGAATTTGGCTTAAATGACCTACCAGAAGATAAAAAACAAGCTTTACGTGAGAAAATTTTGGATTTGATCGAAAGCAAATTTAATAGAGCTATCTTAAATGCTATGACAGATTCTGAAAAAGCAGAATTTGATAAGGTGCTAGAAAAAGGCGATGGAGTAGATGAATTCATTAAACTTAAGGTTCCTAATTTTGCAGAATTACATCAGCAAATTGTTGAGGATCTTAAAGCAGAGATGCTAAAAATGGATCAGCAGGTTTTTAATAAATAAGCATGACTGAACAAGAGGCTATAGTAAAAATAAAAGAAATTTATAATGATTTCTTGTCTAAATTAGATGAGTTAAAAGATCGAGCTGACCAAAAGACAAAAAATCAAATTCAATCTATTGAACAAAAAGATATAGATAAGATTTTAGATAAAATTCATAATCAACTATAATATGGCATCAAAAATTAAAGGAGGCGAATCATTGAAAAATAATTTAGAGGGCTTAGATTTGGAAGATAGAGAGGCCTTGATAGCTGAGATTGAAAGCAAGGGAATAGAATGCCCCGATATTTTGAGTGAGTATGCTGAGAAGATTAGAGCGCTTAAGTCTGGTTTAAAAGGAGATAGATTGAAAGGTGAGACTCAAAAAATAATGAGTCATTTTTTCCAGACCATTGAATTAGCTAGTACTAATCAATCAGAAAATGTGAGAGTAGAAGGTGAGCCTGAGACGGCAGCAGAAGTAGCAGAGCAAGCCATAGAAAAAATAGATGAAGTTGTTGATAATTTAGAGGGTTTAAATTCGGAAGAGGAATTAGCAGCAGGAAAAGCGGCCGTAGTAGCCAAAGAAGAAATAACCACAACTAAAGATCAGGTCACTGAGGGTGCTATTGATGAAGCAACACAGGAAAAAGCAGAAGAGCGCCCAGCTGAAGATCAAAGAAGTTTAAATTACATTACTTACGCCATTGAGCGTAATACAGAAGGTTTTGCAGATCTTAAAATTAAATATTTACAACAAGTATCAGAACTATCAGACACGCTTACTGGTGGTAAGTTAAACCAGGCGTTAAATAAGATTTTTGAAGCTTGTGAAAAAGAAACAGAGGCTCAAATGGAGCCAAAACAAATAGATGCAAAAAATATAGATATTACAAAACATGCTATATCCGATGAAGCTCAAGAATATCCAAAAATTGTAGAAAAATACCATAAGCAAGTAGACAATTTAATAGGTATTGTAGATGGTAAAATTCTCAAGGATGGTCTTAGAGAGATTTTGGGATTTTGTCGAGAGGAAATATCCGCCGGAGGGATAGCTGAAACTCCAGAAGAATCAAATGAAAAAGCTAGTTTACTTGCCAAGGCAGCTGAAGAATTAGACCAATTATCAGCTGAGTTAAATGCTGATGATTATGGTGAAAATGCTGAGGCAGCGGCAGAATTAATTACAGCAAAAATTGCAGAAATAGAAAAACTTGATCAAAATTTAACTATTTCTGAATTAAACCAAAAAATAGCCAAAATTAACGAGGGTCTTGATCAACAATTAACTAAATTATCAAAAGAATCACCTTCGGAAGAAATGGAAAATAAAGACAGGGAAATAGATTTAGAAAATAGAAGAGGTGAGATAAAACGGATAAAAGATCATTTAGCTGGATTGGGTGAAGATTATAATCATTTTAAAGTTAAATACGGTGCTTTATTAGACGCTTTAAATTTAAAATTAAGTGATGAAGATTTTTGGCGTGAATCTGACAAAATCGTGCATGATTTTAATGCGGAAGTTAATGAGTTTGATGCTCAAGAAGAGCAGGGAGAACCAAAAGTCACTGGTTTAGATAGCGCACGTAAAGACTACTTTGATGCTTTCAATGAGCGAGGAAAAAGGGTTGGTAGTAAGATGCGTCATCTTGGTGTTAGCTCTGTCAAGAAAAAAGCACAAGAAGATTTTGAAGCTATCAAAGAAATTTATAATGAAGCTAAGGCTCATGAGATTCAAGATCAATTAGAGAAGAAAAAAGCAGAGATTTTAGATCGTGGTTCTATTGATCCGGTTGAGTTACATAGAGAATTAGCGGAGTTTTATGTTCAACTTTTACAGGAAGAAGAAAATAAAATTGATGACTTGGTTTCTAACATGGATCGTAAGTTAGCTACTGAGATTTCAGATTGGTGGAAAAAAACAGGAAAAAAACGTTTAGTGTTAGGTGTTGGCATGTTTGTTGGCGTGACAGCGTTAACCGGCGGACTTGCCTTACCTTTTGGACTTGCCTTACCTGTTGTTGGTGCAACAGTAATTCCTGGTGTATCATTAGGAGCTGCTGGTGGCGGTATAGCTGCTGGTTTAATGGCGGCGCGTACGCCTATGGCTACTGCAGGTGGTTTTGATATTGCTAATACCATGATAGGAAAACATACTAAATGGGGTGGTGAAAAAGGCTTGGTTGATGATATGAAAAATATTGGTTTTCAGCGTAAAGGTAATATTACAGGTGACGATGTTTCTTATTGGAAAGAAGAATTACAAAAAGAAGAATATACAACTGAACAATTAGGTGAAGAATTAACTCGTTTACGTAATTTAAGTGTAGAAAAAGGAGTGGGTATTAAAGACGCTGCTCGTTTTGGAACTAAACAGCAGGCCTTAGTAGAGGTTATTCAACAAGAATATTATCGTAGAGAAAAAATTAAATATCAAGAAAGATTAGCGATAGAGACTAAAAATGAAAATGGCTTAAGTGAAGAAGAGTTAAGAGCAGAACAAAAAGAAGCATTTTTTGAAGCAGAAAAGCAAGCTACAGATAAACTGACTAAAGAGCAAGATAAGGTTCGTATTAATACTATGAAAAGACATGGCGCAGCAGCAGTTCTTGGTATTGCGATGGGGGCACTTTCCTTAAATAGAGCGGTTGATGCAGTAAAGCACGTTGGTAATGTGAATGATGTAGCACAAGGCGCTACTGAGGCTGGCGGAGCAGAGAGTGGTGAATATGAGAATCTTTGGGATAAACATCTTAAATATAATACTGAATCAGCTAGTAGTGTAGCTGAAGCTGGAGAGGCTACATCAGAACATGATATTAGTCCTGAGACACAGCCATCTGCTATTCCACCAGAACAAGCTGGTAGTGCAGATGTAGCTGAATCTGGAGCACAAGGCGCTACTGAGGTGGTAGTTGAAAAAGGTGATAATGTTTGGAATCTCACAAAACATCAATTAGCACAAAGATTTTCTGGTTGGAGTGATTTTAGTGAGGAGCAACAAACTTATTTTATAGATTATTTTAAAGATAAAATTGTCGCTGATCCAAGTGCATTTGGTATTGAAGGAAATGTAGATAATTTAACAGTCAGTAGCAAAGTAAATTTTGGAGACTTATTTAACGCTGATAATATTAATCAAGCAGCTGAGCAATCTAGTAATTTGTCACCAGAACAAATAGCAAATATCTCAGATAATAATGAAGCTATTGCTACTGCTGCTCGTGAAGGTATACAAATTACCACGCCAAACGTTGATAGTGTTGCTGCTGAAGTACGTCAATATGGCACTGATTGGATTGATAAGAGCGGTGAAATACATGACTGGGCTTATAACGGTGATCCAGTTGAAGTAGTAGACATAAATGGTCAGGAAGTTTTACGATTAGTAGATAATCCAGACACAGTGATTGACGAATTAACTAAGGTAGTTAATCACGACGGAAGTTTTTATGGTCAAACTGCTGAAGCAGCAACTGAAATTGCCCCAGATAATCTTGCTGAATTTTTAGCTGGCCAAGAGTCATATTCAGCAGAATTATTAGAGCAAGTTGCCAATGATCCGGATAGATTAAATGAATTAATAAATAGTATATTTGAAGGAGACAAGGCTACTCAATTAGAATTTTTACATGATTTTGATGCTGAGCAATTTAGCATGGATAATAACAAAGCAGAGGTGTTTTTAAAAACTTTGGAAAGAATGCCAAATGTTGATCTAGCTGATATAAACTCTATTGATAATTTAGAAGGTTATCTAGGACGTTTTGATGCTTTGGCTGAAAGTGATGTACTACCTGGCAAAGAATGGGCACCATGTTTATTGGAAGATGCTCAAGGCAATGAATTTTATCGATTAGTGCATCTGACAGATAAAAAATTTGGTCAAAATCTATTTACTATGAGTGATACCTTGGGTAATACAGAAAATTTAAAAGAAAAAGCTTTAAAACTGTTGTTAAAAATTGTAACAAAAAATCCCCAGTAGAGGTAGGGGATTTTGAATTGTAAAATAAAAATTACTTATAATAAAAAACTTCCTAAATAATTTAGGTAGTTTTTTAAATGCTGTTAAATATTTTTTCTACTTCTTCTGGTGTTTCCACGGCTACGAGTTGTTTGCGTAAACTAGCTGCGTCTGGTCGTCCTTTGACGTAGAATAATAAATGTTTACGCATTTCTTGAAAGCCTTTAGTGCCTTTTGATTCCCATAAAAGATGCGCATGTTTTATGGCGGTATCTTTTATTTCTGGCCAAGTTATTTTTTTATATTCCCCAGTTTTTAGATAATCTTTTATTTGTTTGAAAAGCCATGGTTGTCCGTATAAAGCACGAGATAAAGCAATACCGTCAGCCTTGGTGTATTTTAAGTCTTTAACGACTGATTCGATAGTTTGAAAAGATCCATTAATCAAAAATTTTCCAGTTTTAAATTTTTTGCCGGCTTTTTTTAGACCTTTCAAATCTACCGGTCCAGTAAAGGGTGTTTCATAATTTCTGCCATGTAAAATGAGGGCAGCGATTGGTAAGTCTTTCAAGGCTTTGATAAAGTCAAAAACTGTTATTTTACCTTGCTTAGGATCACCTTGGACAGTATTTAAACTCATGCGAGTTTTGACAGATACCGGTAGACTAGTAGCGGTAATAGTATTTGCTACTATTTTACGGACAGTCTCCATGTCTCTAAGCAAACAAATACCACCGCCATGGCCAGCTACTTTTTTAGCTGGACAACCAAAATTAATATCTATTCCATCTACACCTAAAGATTCTAAAATCTTAGCTGCTTTTGGGTATGTATCAGGATTTTTTCCAAACAGTTGCACGACGATGGGGTGTTCGGTGGACTTATGTTCAAGCATTTTCAGGGTTTTTTTGCTACCATGAAATAGCGCATCAGCTGAAACAAATTCAGTATACACAACATCAGCTTCCCACATTTTACAAATTTGTCGCCAAGCAGAATCAGTAATCCCGGCCATTGGCGTCATGGAAAGTATGGGCGTTTTTAATTGTTGCCAAAAATTTTTCATAAAATTAAACCCCGTCTAGCACGGAGTTTATATCATAAAAATTAAATTATGCCAAGCCTAGAGCCAGTCTTTACGGCGGAAATAAATAACAAAAGCTAACATCATTATTAGCATGAAAGACAAGATGATTTGAAAATCATAGGGTTGATTAACAAATGGCATAAAGCGAGCGTTCATACCAAAGATAGAGGCAATCAAGTTAGCAGGTATTAAGATGACAGAAATAACCGTCAAAATACGCATTATTTCGTTTAATTTGTAGGAGATCAAAGATTCATTGGTTTCTTGAAAAGCATTGATGTTTTCTTTTTGAGTTTCCAGTATATCCCAAATATCTTTGGTGTGGTCTAATATATTAGTAAAGTAAATATTAATTTTATCAGGTATAAAAAATTTAGTGTTGGTATTCATTATTTTTTTAATAATGTTTTTGTGGGCCTGCATTATTTTACGTAGATTTACAATATTGCGTTTGATATGCAATATTTCTTTTACTACTCTTTTTTCTTCACCCTTGAAGATTCTTTTTTCAACATTTTCTATGTCTTCGGACACATGGTCAAGCATCGGCAAAGTACGTGATTGTAAGCGATGTAATACTTCATACAATAAATTGACTGGATGACTAGACATGTGTTGTTCTTTGTTGTAGTCATTTTCTTTTAGCTCTTTGAAAAAATCATTAACAGTAGTATTTAATCCGTCATTAATAGTGACTAAATATTTGTCACCAATAAAAAAATCAACCTCACTGGAAATTATCTCCCGAGTTTGATTATTATAAAAAGGAAAGGTTAAGATAAAGAAAAGATAATTATGATATTCACTAAATTGAGGTCTTTGTATTTTTACCAAACAGTCTTCCAAATCTAAATGATGGAAGTTATAATTTTTTTGTAGGTAGTCAATTTCTTTACGAGTTGGTTTAGTGATGTTGATCCACAATAGTTTTTTTGTTTTTATTTGTTCTATTCTCATTTTTTATTTTTAGCTATCTATATTATAGTATCTTTTTTGCTTTTAGTAAAATAGTTTTGAAGAAGATCTAACTTTGTGTTATAATTAATGTAAAGTTTATTTATTTTAACAATGCGCAAAAAGAATCAATCTTTTTGGAGATCAGTTTATAATTCCAATATTTTTATAGTCATTCTTATGGTGGCCTTAGTTTTGTCTGTATTAAAAGTTGGTAAAGAACTGTCTCGTCGTCAGCAAATAAACAGAGAGATAGCTAATTTAGATGAACAATTATCATCTGCCAAACTACAGCGTGATAAACTCAACGATTTAATTAGTTATTTAAAAACAGATGAATATGTAGAAGAGCAAGCTCGTTGGCAGTTGAGTTTAAGTAAGCCAGGAGAAAAAAGAGTCGATTTATCGGGTTCACCACAGCCCCTAAGCCTTGGTCAACAGGCCAATGATCGTCGACACAATGTGCAAAAGTGGTTTGATTATTTTTTTCAATAAATTATGAGTAAAAGAACATATATTGTCGGTGCTATAGTAATATTATTAATTATTTCGCAATTAATTTTAGTGCGTTTGGTTTATGCGCACAAATTAAGCCCAAATTTTTCTTATCACATAAGTAAGATTTACTCGCTGAAAGCAGGAACAGTTAGTCAAAATGATGTTGATTTAAAAATTGACTTAGATCATTTTTTTGAACATTATTTATCTTTACAGCATTATGTAGCTCAGCTTGAACAAACAGAAATAGACCTTGATACTGTTGCCTGGGAAAGATCAGTTCGGGATGCTTGGGTGGATTATTTTTCTAAAAATTATGAGCTTGTAGTAACCGAAGAAGAGCTAGCTGAGTATATGCAAGATGTCATTTTACAAGAGGCAGGAGATGATTTCTCAAAATTTAGTGAGGAAACTTATGGCTTATCAGTAAAGAAGTTTAAATCATTAATTTTAAAGCCCTATTTAACTGAGGCTAAAATTTATCAGTATTTACTAGAGAATTATAATGATCAGGAAGGTATTAGATTGGCTCAAAGTGCTTATGAAGCCCTGGAAAATGGTGAAGACTTTATCGAGGTGGCTAAACAATTTTCCACTGACGCTTCGTACGCTGAAAATAGTATTTGGTTAGCAGAAAGTGATTTAGTTGATTTTTATACACAAATCAAAACCTTAAACCCTGGTGAATTTGGTAAAATTATAATTATCCCAGGAGCTTATGTTATTTGGCAATTAGACTCCATTGTTGCAGATGATGTCACTGGAGAAAATGCTTGGCAAGTTCGTTCTATTATTATTCAAGCTAAAAGCTTTGAAGAATTTTTTGCAGAATATCTTGATGCTGCCGATATTAATCGTAAATATTAATTTATTCACATTATATGATCAAAGTATCTAATTTATCAAAGATTTATGATAAAGATGTAAAGGCTTTATCAGATGTAAGTTTTCACATTAAACCTGGTGAATTTGTTTCTATTGTTGGACAAAGTGGATCCGGCAAATCTACTTTTATTAAAATCATAATTGCTGAAGAAAAAGCAGACAAGGGCAAGGTAACAATTGGTGGTTGGAATATTAGTAAGATTAAACAGAGAGAAATACCCACTTTGCGTCGTCAATTAGGAGTTATTTTTCAGGATTTCAAATTGTTAAGCAGGAAGACTGTATTTGAAAATATTTCTTTTGCTATGCAAACATGTGGTTTTTCTACAGCTGAAATACGAAAAACAGTTAAGCAAATGGTTTCTTTAGTTGGATTGAAGGGCAAAGAAGATCGTTATCCACACCAATTATCTGGTGGTGAACAACAGCGTGTAGCTATTGCAAGATCCTTGGTACATAAACCAAAATTATTAGTTGCCGATGAGCCGACTGGAAATCTAGATTCTATTAATACTAGAGAAATCATTGATTTATTAAAAAAGATAAACAATTTAGGCACGACCGTTGTCTTAGTTACTCACAATAGAGATGTAGTTAATAGTCTAAAAAGCAGGGTTATTACTTTGGACAATGGAGTGGTTATATCAGATCAAGCTAAAGGACGTTATTTATTATAATAAAAATTATGCGAAGTTTTATAAGAATTATAAAATTTGGACTACAAGGATTTTTTAGAAATTTTTGGTTATCTGTTGTGACCATTACTATGATGTTAATGGCTTTATTTACCATCACTTTATTAGTAAGTATTGATTACATTAAAGAAGCTACTATTGAAGGAGTTAATAAAAAAGTAGACATCTTAGTTTCTTTAAATGCCGATGTTGATCGTGAAGATGTGGAAATTGTTGTAGCTGATCTAGAAGGCTTAATAGAGGTCAAGAAAGTGAGTATTATCACTCCAGAAGAAAATAAGTCTCTATACCAACAATCTAATCTAAATGAAAAAGCCAAGCAAGTTTTGGACATTTTTGGTGACGAAGAAAATCCTTTTGGTTTTTCTTTAGCTGTTCAGGCTCATGATTTATCGCAGTATGGGACTATTTTAGATTTTATTCAGACAGATAAATACGTGGAGTTGGTTGATAGTAGTGATTTTAATGATTTCGATGCTTTTGTGACCAAGATAGATAATCTGGCTCAAGTAATAAATAAGTATAGCTGGTATGTAATCGGTATTTTTCTTTTTATTTCAATGATTGTGATTTTCAATACCATCAGAATAAGTATGTATACCAGAAAAGATGAAATAATGATTATGAAATTAGTGGGAGCTGGTAATTGGTTTGTTCGGGCACCATTTTTATTAGAAGGTGTATTCTATGCTTTAGCCTCTGTCGCTATTTTGATAGCCATTGTTTATCCAGTAGTTAATTTTATTCAGCCATCTTTGACAAATTATTTTCAAGATGCCAGTGTTATTAATTTACAACAGTATTTCCAATTTAATTTTTGGCTGATCTTCGGCTCGCAATTTTTAGCTCTCATAGTGGTCAATGTCTTGAGTACGGCCATAGCCATAAGAAAACATTTAAGAGTATAAAAAAACTCCCGAGCTAACTCGGGAGTTTTTTTATAAAATTTTATTTAGTATCTGGTGTAACGTCTATAAATCTAGTTTCTTTTAGTGATCCGTCAAACTTCTTCTTCTTCAATTTGCGGAAAGTAATAATTCCAGCGATAGTGGCAAACAAAGTATCGTCTTTGCCCTTCTTTACGTTAAAGCCAGGATGAAACTTAGTGCCTCTTTGGCGCACCAAAATATTGCCAGGTTTTGTAATTTGACCGGCAAATAGCTTTACTCCTAAACGTTTGCTAATGGAATCTCGTCCCAGACTGGTGGAACCGCCCGCTTTCTTATGTGCCATATAAGTATTTTAGTAATAATATGATTAAAGTATCAATATAATAGCTAATTTTTTCATTTATGTCAACCCTATGGGTTGGTATATTTTTTAGCCCGCTTAGACTCAGCGAGACTAGCTAATATAAGGATTATTTTGCCTTAATGCTCATGCAGATATCAAGAATATGGTGTTTTTTTGGGTGCTCTTCAGGATTATTTAAGTATAATTCATAGCTAGGGCGTGACATATCTATTTCATAGTCATTTTTATCAATCCAATCTACAATTTCCATCCAAGCTGGTCCATATTCCTTGGGGCTAGTTAAAGTGCTGCGCATGACAGCATATTGACCACCTGGCAAGGTTTTTCTCTCTACTTCACCTTCTACCTCGACATTATCGTCGATAGTCATACAAACGTCTAATTTGAGTTTATCCACTGGTGTCACATTAGGGTCATCTTGATATGAAGATAGAAATACCGTATTGGCTGTGATTAGGCCCTTGGGTCCAGACCAAGCATGAAGCTTTCCAAATAGTTTTTTGAAGATTTGAGGATTGGCCATGTAGTTTCCAGTGAAAGAAACACAGGCTACTTGCTTGTCTTCTAATTTTTGAATCTGTGGTGTGTTGTTTTGCATAATTTGTGATTTAATAATAAAATGAATTATATACTATTTAATTTATATCTATGATTAAAAATTTATTGTTAGCTATTTTGGTGCTTGTATTTACTACCGGCTGTAATTTTGTGGCATCAGTTGAGGTGTCGGAGGAAAAACCTCCACTTAGCGTTGGAGAAGATGGCAAAATTTTAGAGACTGATTTATTTTATTTTGCCTATGGTTCAAACATGAATAAACAACGCATGAGTGATAGATGTGGTAGTGAGCATTTTACGGACTTAGGTAAGGGCTATTTAGATGATTGGTCATTTTATTTTTATGGACGTAAGTATGCAAATATTAAACCAAAAAATAATAGTGTTGTTGAAGGAGTCTTATTTGAGATAGATGAAGACTGTTTGCAGTCCTTGGATCGAGTAGAGGGTTATCCGCATGTTTATCAACGAGACATTGTAGACATTAGACAAGACGATAAAAAATACTTAGCCGAAGTTTATGTGGTGCAAGGAGACAATACAGTTGCTGTGCCAACATCACAGTATTATCAGATTGTCTTTACCGGTGCCATTGAGCATGATCTATCAGTAGATTATGTTAATCAGATAAAAGAGCTAGCTGGTTATTAATTATAATAAACCAAACTTACGGTAACGAACAATTAAAGTTTTTTTACCACGACCACTTAATTTCTGGCATTTTTTGGCAAAATGATTGTTACTTAAAATAGGCAAACGACGGAACCAAATTTTTACTTTTCTTCTATAGGACATAATAAATTTAATTAAATCTTCTTAAGACGGCTCGGACTATTCCTTGGATAGCCGGGTTTTTGGCATAGATAGGCTTCATCATTTTATTAGCCGGCTGTAATCTAATTTTATCTTTTTCTCTAAAGTATTTTTTGAGAGTGGCATAAGTGTTATCTAACAAGGCTACAACTACGTCACCATTTTGAGGATAAAAGTTTCTTTCTACCACAACGTAGTCACCGTCTAAAATGCCTTCATCAATCATGGATTCACCTTTGACTTTCAATACATAACTATTATCATCACGGACAAACTCTTTGGGCACTGATAGAGTTTCGTTTTGCTCTACGGCTTCAATTGGTTCACCGGCAGCGATTAAGCCGACTAATGGCAGCTCAATAGATTGACCAAAGCGTTGTTGGATAACTTCTAGGGAACGAGCAGCGTTATGGTTGCTACTGATTAAACCTTTATCTTCCAAAGCTTTGACATGCTCATGCACAGTGGCGGTAGAGGAGAGTCCGAAGTAGTCTGCAATCTCTCGATAGCTTGGAGCGTATTGATTGGTTTGAATAAATTGGGTGATGAAATCCAAGATTTCTTTTTGTTTTTTAGTTAGATTTGGCATACGATTATAATTAGTAAATTTTTCAAGTTGGCGAGTGAAAAAGTTTTTATTTAACAGGCAGATAAATGCTAACTCTTTCACAGGCCTTCTCGTTGTCTTTATTATATACCGAACAAAAACCGAACGTCAAGTCTATCACTGTGGATAAGTTATTTTCTTTAAATTTTGTTCTAATTTTAGCCAATAAAAAAACAGCATTTAATATTTCTAAATACTGTTTTTTAGTTTATTGTAATTCTAAATAAAAGTTTTCTGTTTCTGTCATGATAAATAGCTTATCTCCTTTCTTATTAAATAAGTATAATTTTTTCAGTGGATCTTCTAATACCTTAACATTATTACGATAGTCTCGGCCATCTAATTCGTGGATTGTGGTTATGCCGTCAATTTCGTTTATAAAATAACTTCCATTTGGGTGCCAATGAATATCAGAAACAATCTGTGATGATCGATCAATAATGTTTGTGTTGTTATCATTGTAGTCGTAGAGCATGGTTTGGTAGCCATCATTGATCAATAAGAATTTGCCGTAGATTTTAGCAAATGAAGCGGGTACAGTGATCAAATCGCTAAATGGTCTTTGGACGTATAGTTTAGCGCCAAGCATGAAAATCAAATAATCTTCGTCAGCCAATATAATTGTCAGTTTGCCCAAATTTAAATTGTTTAATTCTCTGATTTCTTGGCTAAGATTTTTATCAACTTGAGTTACGGTAGCGCTCAAGTCTTGGTTGTTTTGCAAAATAAAATAGTCACCACTCAAAGTAAAGTCAATCAAGTCATCAGCCTTCAAAGTTGTGCTATTCAGAACTATATTATGTCGATAAAGTTCGCTATCATCCAGAAACCAAATTACATTTGCATCTTGGTTGTCCCAAATGATTTTGTCAGGCGCAGAAATGTTTAGGCTGCTTATTTTTTGTTGTTGCAAATCAAATAATTTATAAGCACCTTGCTTGATTAATATTTTTTGATCATCAATTGACCAGTCGATTAATTCAATTGGGGTATCAAAAGTAAATATCTTAAAAGTTTTTTCAAGTTCTGTATTAGTTAGCCATAAGTCATTGTTTATTAGATAGGCGTATTTATCTTTGTTTTGGTTAACAATGAAAGCATTGCTGCCTTGACCTAAATTTGTTTTTTGATTGTCGGTCAAAAATAAAGCCACTTCTTCGATGAATGTTGTTTGCCCAGAATTGATTGGTAAATTTTTGTGCCAAATATGATAGCCATCTTTTTTGATTTCTACTAAATATTGTCCAGATTTAACATTGGTAATTTGAGAAGGAGTTTTTTGGCGAGTTTTTTCAGTATTGATAAATATTTGAGCACTTTTTGGAAAAGATTTAATAAAAAAAGCACCATTTTTTTCAATGATGTGTTTGTCAAAATTATAACGATAGCCCAAAGAATAAAAAATAAAAAAAGGGGAAAAAGTAAAAAACAACGCGAAAAATGTAATATATGTAACTCGACGCCAAGCTGTATTCATCTTGTTTTATATTATGATTTAGGGTATTATAATAGTAAATCAATTATTACTATACTATGTCTCAATTTATTATTCAAGGTGGCAATACCTTGAAAGGCAACATTCAAGTAGCCGGGTTCAAAAATTCTGCTACACCGATTTTAGCAGCTTGTATTTTGACTAAAGAAGAAATTACTCTTCATAACGTTCCGGTAATCGAAGATGTCAAGAAAATGATTCAGATTTTAGTTTCTTTGGGAGTCAAAGTTTCTTGGCTAGATACCAATAGTCTCAAAATAAACGCGGCAGATTTAGATCCAGACAAACTAGACATGGATCTAGTTAGTACTTTGCGTTCTTCTATTTTATTGATGGGAGCGATGGTTGGCCGTTTCGGTAAGATCACTACCAAGGCACCGGGTGGCTGTCAGATTGGTGCTCGTTCAATGGACACACACTTCAAGGCTTTTGATCGTTTGGGAGTCAAAGTAGACTGTGACGAAAAGATTTATCATCTAGAAAAAACTCGTCCTGCTGACGAAGAGATTGTAATGAGTGAATTCTCAGTTACTGGTACCGAAAATATTATTTTAGCCGGCGCCTTAAATCAAGGAGAAATTACAGTTAATATTGCAGCTGCTGATTCAAGTATACAAGATTTATGTTGGTTTTTACCATCAATGGGTGCTGAAATAGAAGGTGTTGGTACACATACTTTAAAAATCAAAGGTGTAAAATCTTTGAAAGGTACGGAATATCATATCATGCCAGATCCGATAGAAACCGGAACCTTCATAGCTTTGGCTGGCGTCACCAAGTCACAACTTAATATCACCCAAGCAGCGCCAAAGTTTTTGGCTTTAGAATTAGAAAAATTCAAAGAAGCTGGCTTAAAGATTGATATTGATTATTTAGATTTATCACCAAACAAAAATTATCGTTTAGCTAATATCAAAGTAAACGGCAAAGTTGATTTACAGGCAGTTGGTAAAATACACGACATGCCTTATCCTGGTTTTGCTCCTGATTTGATTCAGCCATTTACTGCTTTGATGACTCAAGCCAAAGGCACAACTTTGATTCATGATTGGATGTACGACGGTCGGATGAAATATGTAGCTGAACTCAAAAAAATGGGAGCTAATATTATTGTCTCTGATCCACATCGTATTATTGTCATTGGGCCAGCTCCATTGTTTGGTAAAGAAATGTATAGTTTTGACCTTAGAGCAGGAGCCACTTTGATTGTCGCAGCATTAGCTGCTCGTGGGAAAAGTGTAATAGATAATATTTATCAAGTAGATCGTGGTTATCAAAATTTAGATCAACGTTTGTCTAAATTGGGAGCCAAAATTGAAAGAGTTAACACAAATGAATGAGTGAAATAGATTTTGAAAATAACAATCAATTCAGTACGGAAGATTCAAAAAAACAAGAGAAAAAATCTTGGCTAAAAAATTTAGCACGGATTTATACTCTGTTTTTTCTTCTTTTTATTGGTTTTGTAGCAGGACTTGTGACTAGTAGTATTTCACAAAATAAGTCTAGTGAAAATGTGATTGAAGCTACAGCCGAGGAGATTGTCTCGATATTTTCTAATTTAGAAGATGTTGATCCAGCTCTTTTTGATCAAGCTTGGGAAGTGCTACATACTTATTATCTGAAGCGTGGTCAAATTTCAGAAACAGATTTATTTTATGGGGCCATCGCTGGTATGGTTAACGCTGTCGATGATCCTTATACTATATTTTTTGATCCAAAAATAGCTGAAGAGTTTAATAGGGAGCTTAATGGTAGTTTCTTTGGCATTGGTGCCGAAATTGGTCGTAAAGGCGGCTATTTGGTCGTTGTAGCGCCATTACCAGATACTCCAGCAGAAAATGCAGGCTTGAAAGCTGGGGATCGTATTTTTGCCATTGATGGAGAAGATACTAGCTTTTTATCTACCGATCAGGCAGTGGCCATGATTAGAGGTGAAAAAGGCGCAGAGGTAATTTTGACCGTTGTTTCTAAAAACGATACTACACCAAAAGAAATTAAAATAATTAGAGGCAAAATAGAGATCCCAAGTGTAGTTTATACATTAGAAGATGAGATTGCTACTATTCAAATAACTAGCTTTAACAGCGATACAGATAATCGTTTTACAAAAATTGCTCAGCAAGTTTTGAGAGATAATCCAAAAGGTGTTATTTTGGATTTACGTAATAATCCAGGAGGATTTTTGGATGTAGCGGTTGATATTGCTGGTTCATGGCTAGAATCAGGAGATGTGGTTGTTCGAGAAGTTTTTTCTGATCAACGAGACAATCAAGATTATAAGACCATGAATAAGGTTGATCTTAGCGGTTTTAAAACAGTGATTTTAATAAATGAAGGCTCAGCTTCTGCTTCAGAAATTTTAGCTGGTGCTTTACAAGATTATGAAAAAGCACAATTAATCGGCGAAACTACTTTTGGTAAAGGCTCGGTTCAGCAATTATTTGAGCTAGAAGATGGTTCATCTATTAAATTGACGGTTGCTAATTGGTTGACACCAAAGGGTAGAACCATTGAAGAGCAAGGTATTGAACCAGATATTTTGGTAGAATATACAATAGAGGATTATGAAAATGATCTGGATCCTCAACTTGATCGCGCTAAACAATTAATTCTAGAATAATGAAAATAATTTTATTAAAAAATTTAGATAGTTTAGGTCAAGCGGGTGATATCAAGGGTGTATCCGATGGCTATGCCATGAATTACTTGCTACCGCAAAAATTAGCAGTTGTTGCCACTGAGGCTAATATTGCTTTGCATAGAAACAAGCAAGCGCAGGTAGAAAAACAAGTAGAGAAAAAAACTAGTGCTTATCAGAAAATTGCTAAGACTTTAGATAAACAGATTTTAGCTTTTTTTGCTAAAGTTTCAGACAAAGAAATTTTATTTAAAGCTATTAATAATAAAGATATTATAAAAGCCATTAAAGATAAATTCAATTTAGACATAGAAGATAAGTGGTTTAAAACAGCCGTTCACCTGAAAAAGATAGGCAAACATCAAGTGGCTATTAATTTTCCGGATAAGAACAAGATTAATCTCACCATTGATATAAAACCTGAAAAATAAAATCAAATAAAAAAATCTCTTCTTAAAATGAAGGGATTTTTTTGATGTATATTTTTAAATTAGCAAGAGATTAAAAAATTTGCTATAATAGTTGTGAATTCATTTTTGATAGCTAATCATTTACTCATGCAAAAAACAAAGTTTATCTTTATCACTGGAGGAGTCTGTTCAGGACTAGGTAAGGGAATTGCTTCAGCGTCTATTGGTGCTATTATGCGCTCTAGCGGTTATTCAGTTTTTACTTTAAAGTTAGACCCATATCTAAACATCGATCCAGGCACTATGAGTCCTTTTCAACATGGCGAAGTTTATGTCACTGAGGATGGAGCAGAGACAGATTTGGATTTAGGTCACTATGAGCGTTTTATCGACACTAATTTATCCAAATTATCAAATCTGACTACAGGTAGAGTTTATGAAAAAGTTTTAAGAGAAGAACGCAGCGGAGATTATTTGGGGAAAACTATCCAAATTATTCCTCATATTACTAACGAAATTAAGGATCATATCAAAAAAGCAGCCGAGCAAAGCAAGGCTGATATTTTGTTGATTGAAATTGGGGGCACTGTGGGAGACATTGAAGGTGATCCATATCTGGAAGCTGCTCGGCAGTTTCATCGTGAGACTGGACATGATAATGTGCTATTTATTCACCTTACTTTATTGCCATTCTTGAAAGCTTCTGGAGAATTAAAAACTAAGCCAACTCAAGCTTCAGTTAGAGAATTGTATCGTCGCGGTATTCAACCAGATATTATTTTGGCACGATCAGATAAAAAAATTGATAAAGACGCCATCGCTAAAATTTCTTTATTTGCTGATGTTGATGAGCAAGCAGTGATTCCAGCGCCAACTGTTAAGACAATTTATGAAGTGCCAATCAATTTTGAAAAGAAACATAAAATTTCTAGTATTATTTCTGAGCGTTTACTATTAGCTAAGAGAAAATCCGATCTGACAGATTGGGAGAAATTGGTCAAAAAAATAAAATCTAATCACAAGAAAAAATTAAGCATTGGCCTGGTAGGTAAATATAATCAGAACTTAGATGCTTATTTGAGTGTGGTTGAGGCTCTGAAGTCTGCCTGTTATCATAACAATGTTACTTTGGATTTAGTCTGGATAAACGCAACTAAATTAGAAAAGAAGGATAATGTAGAAATTAAAAAATTAAAAAAAGTTCAAGGTATTGTAGTGCCAGGCGGATTTGGTAGCAGAGGAGTTGAGGGAAAGATTATAGCAGCAAAATATGCTAGGGAAAACAAAAAACCTTATTTAGGTTTGTGTTTGGGCATGCAAGTAGCTACAGTCGAGTTTGCTCGTTATATTTTGGAGACTAAAGAAGTTAATTCTACGGAATTTGATAGTAAAACTAAGAATCCAGTGATTCACATTTTACCTGGGCATACAGCCGAAGAAGAAAAGGGTGGCACTTTACGTTTGGGAGCTTATCCGTGTATTTTGGATAAAGATTCTAAGAGCTTCAAAGCTTATGCTAATAATAAAATTAGCGAACGTCACCGCCATCGTTATGAGTTTAATATGGATTATCGAGAGACGTTAGAAAAAGCTGGTATGCGTTTCGCAGGGTTATCTCCAGATAAACGTCTAGTAGAGATAATTGAATTAAGAGATCATCCATTTTTTGTGGCTTCACAGTTTCATCCAGAATTCAAATCTAGACCTTTGCGGCCGCATCCATTATTTAAAGATTTTATTAAAGCTAGTATTAAAATTTAGATAAAGGATCTCGGTGACGACCGGGATTTTTTATTTACAAATTTTTTTAGCTATGTTATGCCTAAGTAAAGAGTTCTTCAAAATGGAGGTTTAGTGTCATGAATGACATAGATAGAAAAATGCAACAAAAAGTCACAAATGGATTTTTGACCGCTACTATTATGACGACATTCATTGCCTGTTTATTTGTATATGGAATAATCTTTTACACATGGGAGGAGGCAAATCGATCTTTGCAAGGAGCTGGTATCTGTTCAATATTGTTTTTGGTTTTTGCAGTGATCGCTGTGCTTACTCATAAGCAATATAAAATAGGCAAGGAAGAGTTGGAGGGCTAAGCTGATGTTTAGCAAGAAAAGGGTGGGTGATTGACTTCATGCCACCTTTTATTATTGACAATTTACCCAAAAAATAGTATCATGATTTCGTTATTTACATTCGGAGATCGTCTAATGGTAGGACACCTGGTTTTGGTCCAGGCAATCGGGGTTCGATCCCCTGTCTCCGAGCCAAATTAATTGCAGCCTTTTGGCTGTTTTTTTATTTGCTTTTTATTTCAATAAAACATACAATTATGATCTAAATAGATAAATAAAAGTATGGGAAATTTTAATAGAGATAGGGACAGAAGACCGAGTGGTGGCAGAGACAGGGGTAGTTTTGGCGGTGGTAGCCGAGGCGGTGGCCGTGATCGAGGTGGTTTTGGCGGCGGCGGTGGTCGTGATCGAGGTTTCGGCGGAGGACGCGATCGTGATAGTCGTCCAACTATGCATAAAGCAGTTTGTGATGGCTGTAATAATGACTGTGAAGTTCCATTTCGTCCAACTAGTGGTAAGCCAATTTATTGTAGTGATTGTTTTAAGAAAGATGACAGTAGACCTAGTGGACGTTTTAATAAATCTTCAGATAGAGGACAAGATAATAAACAACTCACTGAATCTATAAATAATTTAAATAAAAAATTGGATCAAATTTTAAGTATTTTACAAACTCCAGTTGTAGAAAAACAAGAAGCCAAACCAAAAGTCAGTAAGACCAAGACTAAAGCAGCTAAAGAAAAAACCAAGCCAAAGACCAAGGCTAAAGCCAAACCAAAAGTCACAAAAGCTAAGAAATTAGCTAGCCTCGCTGAGTCTAAGCGGGCTACTAAGAAAAAATAATACTCATAATATCTGTTAGGTGAAAGTGGTGAAAATTTCTTTAACCTCACTTTTTATCTAAACAAAAATATGTTCACATTAAATTAATATTAATAAATTAAACAAAAAATATGGAAACAATCACAACAATTTTGACTCTTGTAGGTTATGTTATTATGATTCCTATTTGGATCATAGCAATTTTATTAATCATTTTTGCAATAATGGGCGTAGTAAAAAAAGATTTCACAAAATTTAAAAAAGCTTTAAAAATTTGGGGTTATTTTTGGTTGGCTTTTTTAGTATTATTAGTTATATTTTTCATCATAAGATTTTTCGCTTAAAATAAGAATTTTTTCTAAATTTAATATGGCTTAATTATGGAAATAATAGGAATTATTAGTATATGGATATTATTATTATTTTTTGTCTTAACTGGTTTATTTCTTGAGAGAGCTTTTTTAATAGAAAATCCATTGTTTATACCAATAATAGTTATTATTGGTATAATGCTAACTATTATGTTATCTGGAGGAAATAAACGAGCAGAGTATGAAAGAGTTCATAAAAAAATATCTTTTTTCTGGAATATATTAAGTAAATTTTTTATACTACTCCCAAGTGCAGATGAGCTAAAAGAAGTAACTACTGAAAAAAAGGCTAGAGAGCTAACAGGCAAGCTTAAGATAAAATTTTATAAGTCCGCGTTAATAATATTTATAATTACTTATGTTCTTCAAAATGTGTCACCATGGTTAGACCGCTTCGGTAATTATATTTATTTAGTTATTGGATTGATGTTTTTACTTGGTTTATTTTTTATTCCAAAATATTTAATTAAACAACAAATAAAAAAATAGCCAAAAAGAAAAAATAATATTTACTTACACCCCACTTTAAGTGGGGTGTTTTCGTTTATATTTATCCAGCTGTTACGCGAGCAGCTCGGATTGAAAAAAAGCTTGAAATATGGTATTTTAAAGCCAGAATTATTTTTTAATAAATTTTATGGAATTATCTCCTGATATTGTAAAATTGTACCAAAATTTGGATCGAATTTACAAAAGGAAAAGAGCCATCAAAGAAGAAGAGAATAAAATCGAAGTAGAGGATATAACTTCTCGAGTGACTTTTGTTTATGAGAAATTACGTAATAGTGTTGACTTCAAAGAAGCTCATTTGTTGCGTCGATTTGCCATTGAGAGAAATTTACGTCGTCGTTTGATTGTAGAAACGCTGAAGCCCCAGATTGCCAAAAATTTAGTAGAAGATTTGATCCGTAGTCGCTATTTACCAAACAAAGAAATTCCAGAAACAATGATTGTCGGAGTGGCTAAGATCATAAAAAAATATCAAGAACTTTTTGAATTATTACATGAGCTTTATCACGGTAAAGAACGTAAACAATTTTTTGATTGGATTATTGGCATTGAGGCTTGTGAGATTGACATGCTTCTTACTCCAGAAAATGTTGAAGACAGTGTGATTGAAGCAATGTACGAGATGACCAAATCACGTATCAAATTTAGTGGTGATACTTTGAAAAATAGAGAAAAAAATGTTCAACTTTATATTGCCATTCACAAATCGATCGTAAAATCTGATGACACTATTATTTCTTATCATTTATTTAATCTTTATTTTCCTGGCTGGTTAGAAGCTGATGACAAATTGATAAACATAACGGCTTCTAATTTTGCCGCTGTTTACAAAACCATTCACAGACACTTGAAACATCCATACCAGAGAAAATTATTAGCTGCTGTCAGAGAAGAAGTGGTTACTTTCAAAATTTTACATGAATTAATTGTTCAAGAAGAAGAAAAAATTTCTGATTTATTGACTCATCCAGATGAGCTAGAAGCAGCTGCCAAGATTTTGATCAATAAGCGTTATAAGCTTATTCGTCGTAAAATTAGTCAAAGTTCCTTGCGGGCGATTATTTATATTTTTATTACCAAGATGGTGCTGGCTTTAGTCTTGGAATTGCCGTATGAAATATATATTTTAGAGCATATAAATTATTTACCGATTACCATCAATGTTGTTTTCCCACCATTATTGATGTTTTTAGTAGCCCTGACTATTATTCCGCCGACCAAAGAAAATACTTCAAAGATTTTAGACAATCTAAAGAATGTTGTTTATGGTAATCCATCCAAGTCTATATTATGTAAATTAAGTAATAAGTATCGTCAAAATTGGAGTTTTAAGACTTTTTATTATTCCATGTTTACTATTTTATATATTATAGTTTTTGGTGTAATTATTTCTGGTTTACGTCAGCTAGAATTTAATTTATTAAGTGGAGCCTTATTTTTGTTCTTTTTGACCATGGTTAGTTTCTTTGCTTTGAAAATTCGTAATACCGCCAAAGAATATAAAGTTTTACAACGTAAAGTTGGCTTAATTGCCTTTTTTATAGATTTCTTTTCTTTACCGATTGTCTCTGCTGGTCGCTGGCTTTCTACTAAATTTAAAAAGATTAATGTTTTTGCTTTTGTGATGGACTATATTATTGAAGCGCCATTCAAAATTTTTATTGCTGCTTTTGAAGAATGGCTAGGCTTCTTGAAAGACCAAAAAGAAAATATGTATCATGAAGAATAAATCGTTTTATCTTATCGCTCACAATATTCGTAGTCTCTATAATGTCGGTACGATGTTCAGAACAGCTGATGCTCTAGGAGTTGATCAGTTGTTTTTGACTGGCTATACGGGTCAGCCACCACGTAAAGAAATATCTAAAGTGGCACTGGGCGCAGAAGATGTTGTGCCTTGGAAACATTATAAAAGTACTACGCATCTAATCAAGAAATTAAAAAAAGAAGGCGTAGAAATTATTGCCTTAGAGAGAAATGATCAATCCATAGATTATTTAGATTTTAAACCAAAGTTTCCAGTGGCTTTGATTTTGGGGCATGAAGTAGATGGTGTTTCGAGTCAATTATTAAAACAAGCTGATAAAATAGTTAGTTTGCCGATGAATGGTATCAAGGAATCTCTCAATGTCGGCGTAGCTATGGCTGTGGCTGCTTATCACATCATAAGTCATAGGTAATTTTTTGTTTTGAATTTTTATTGAGGCGTAAAATATGGTATAATATTTTTATATGAGTTTACATAAAATTATTGAAATAATTTTTACTATTTTGCTGATTTTATTTTTAGCTTTGATGGTAGTTGGAATTATGACCTTAATTACCTTGATCGAAGAGCTAAATAAAATTGATGTTAATATGACAACTCGTTTTGTTTTTATTGCCGGTATGTCCGGCATTTATTTGTATTTATTAAGAGCACTGGTCAATAAATTTAGAGAATTTCATCGTTATATTTAAGTTATGAAAAAAAATACAATTACTACAATCGGTGGCGCCACTCAAGATATCATGTTTTATACTGATGATATGGTTTTGATAGATAATAAGGCTGATTTGTTAAGACAAAAGTTAATTGGTTTTGAATACGGTGCCAAAGTTTATAGTGAAGATGTTTATTTGACTTTCGGTGGCGGCGGAGCAAATGCTGCTGTTAATTTAGCTACTTTAGGCATCAAAACACAAACTATTTTGTCACTTGGTCAAGATACAGTTGGACAAGCGATTATGCAAAACTTACAAAGTAAAAAAGTTGACACACGCTTGATCCAAAAAATATCAAAGAAAAACTCTGGCCTATCTTCTATTATCAATGTTGGCTCTTTCAATGAGCATGTAATTTTTGCTTATCGAGGAGCTAATAATGACATTGATTTATCTGAGAAGGTTGTAAAGAAAATCAATACCCCTTGGGTTTACTTGACTTCTTTGTCTGGTAAATCAGCTAACAAGCTAAGTGCTTTGTTTAATCATTGTCAAAAACGTAATATAAAAGTAGCCTGGAACCCAGGGTCCAATCAATTAAAATTAGGCTTAAAGAAACTATCAAAGTTTATTAAAGCCACTTGTGTTTTTGATGTTAATCGTGATGAAGCATTAGAATTATTAGTTGGTTTAAAAAAAGGTGAAGTTAAAAATAATATTCGAGTTATTTTGAAAGAGCTTCATAAATGGGGACAAGATTATACAGTTGTAACAGACGGCCCTAAAGGAGCTTATGTTTATGATGGTAAAAAAGTACACTTTTTAGCCGCTCTAAAGAGAAAAGGAATAAATACTACTGGAGCCGGTGATTCTTTTGGTTCTGGTCTAGTTGCTGGTTTGATCAAATATGACGACGATATTGTCAAAGCTTTGAAATTAGGAATTTATAATAGTAATTCAGTGATTATGAAGATTGGCGCTCAAGAAGGAATTTTAACACCTTCAGATTTGAAAAAATATAAGTTATGAAAAAAGTTATAGTGGAAGTCTCTGCTCGACATATACACTTATCAAAAACAGACTTATCTAAATTATTTGGGCCACAATATCGTTTACATAAAAAACAAAGTTTATCACAACCCAGTCAGTTTGCAGCGAGAGAAATTTTGTCTATCAAAGGTTCAAAAAACGAATTGCACAGAGTAAGGGTTTTAGGACCAACTAGAAAAGAAACACAGATTGAATTATCTGTTAGCGATTGTATTTATTTAGGTGTGAAGCCAGATTTGAGATTATCGGGAGACCTTAAAGATTCAAGTAGAATTTTGTTAGCTGGACCGGCTGGTAAAATTGTAGTAAAACAAGGAGTGATAGTAGCCAAGCGTCATTTACATATTTCTAAAGAACAAGCTCAAAAATGGGTTTTGAAAAATAATCAAAAAATATCAGCAGAAATAAAAGGCGATAGAGCAATAACTTTGCACAATGTTATCGTCAGAGTAGGAGATTTTAAAACTAGACTACATTTGGACACTGACGAAGCTAACGCTGCAGGGATTAGTCGAGAAGCTATGGCTTATTTGAATATTTAATTATGTTAGATAGATTAGCACAAGCTGAAGAGGTAATGGAAAACCTAGTTGATTCAGAGGTAAAATTGCAAGAATTGAATCAAGAATTAAATCATGCCATTACTGAATATAGTAAAATTACTCAAAATATTGAGCCAATGTCTTTTTTTAATTTTTCTAATGTTTATTTTTGGTTTGTAGTTTGTGGTTTATTATTACTGGCTTTTGGCTTTTGGTTTTTATTAGTTGAATTAAAAAGCGAACGTAGAAAAAATAAAACGCATAAATGTAAAAAAGAAAAATTAGTTAAATCAAAAACTAAAACTGAATTCAAAGATTATTCTGATTCTAAACCAGTGGCAGCTAAACCAAAAAAAGCTTTTAAAGTAGCTGTTCGTAAGGTGAAATAGTTTTCATTAGCCAAAAGTATAAAATATTGCTAAAATAGAAGCCAGTTAATCTGGCTTTTTATTATGTCTACTTGGATAGAACCACAAGAAATCGATCAATCTATTTTAGATAAGTTTCCTGAGTTACCACCAGTGGTAGTGCAACTTTTGCATAAGCGTAATCTCAAAACTCAAGAAGAAATTGATGAATTTTTGTATCCTGATTATGCTCGTGATATTCACGACCCTTTTGTGTTCAAAGATATGAAAAAGGCTTGTGATAGAATTGACAAAGCCATTAAAGAAAAAGAATTGATAACTATCTTTGGTGATTATGATGCTGATGGAGTTTCTTCAGCTACTATTTTAACAACAGTTCTAAAAAAAGTAAGTGCTAATGTTGAAGCTTATTTACCGCATCGAGAAAAAGAGGGCTATGGATTAAATAAAAAAGCAGTTGAAGAGCTAGCAAAAAATAAAACAAAATTAATAATCACTTGTGATTGTGGCATTAGTAATGTGGAAGAAGTAGATGTGGCTCGTGAAAAAAAAGTTGATGTTATTATTACTGATCATCATACCATTCCAGAAAAATTACCACAGGCAGTTGCTATTATTCATCCACAAATTAAAGATGAGAAATATCCTTTCAAGTTTTTGGCTGGTGGAGGAGTAGCTTTTAAATTAGCGCAGGCTTTATTACGATCTTCTAAATTAGAAAAAGCCGAACAAGAAAAAGCCGAAAAATGGCTGTTAGATATGGTGGCTATTGCGACTGTAGCAGATATGGTGCCTTTGTTGGGAGAAAACAGAACTTTAGTGAAATACGGTTTGATAGTTTTACAAAAAACTCAAAGATTGGGTTTACAGAAAATGATTGAAGTAGCAGCGATAGATCCAGAAAAAATTGACGCCGTCACCATTGGTTTTGCCATTGCACCAAGGATAAATGCTGCTGGGCGCATGGATCATGCTAATTTGGCTTATTATTTGATGATGGAACAAGATGAAGCTAAAGCTGGTGAGTTTGCCAAAAATCTAAATAAAGCTAACATAGAAAGACAGCGTTTAACAGATTCTGTTTACAGAGAAGCTAAAAATCAAAAAGTAAACTTAGGCAATAAGTTATTAACTTTTTATCAAGCAGATTGGCCAGCTGGCTTAACTGGTTTAGTTGCTTCAAAATTAGTCAGAGAATATCATCGTCCTTGTTTAGTAATGACTGATATTGATGAAAATAATGTTGTTGGCTCTGGTCGTAGTGTGCCCGCCTTCAATATCACAGCAGCTTTAACGGAGAACAAAGAAATATTGACTCGTTTTGGCGGTCATCCACAAGCAGCAGGTTGGGGATTAGACAAAAGTAATTTAGAAAAGTTTAAAACAAGCATGGAAGGCGCAGCTAACGCAGAACTGACAGACAAAGATTTAGAACTTGTCTTAGATATAGAGCTAGCAATAGATTTTTCAGATATAAATTGGTCTTTAGTGGACATGTTAGATAAATTTATACCATTTGGCCAAAATAATCCTGAGCCCAATTTTATTTCGCGTGGTATTTTGATTACTCAAGCCAAACGAGTGGGCAAAGATGAAAAGCACTGGAAATTAGAATTAGCAAAAATAGACAAAAAATTAGGTGCCATTGCCTTTGGTTTAGGTAAAATGGACTTAGCTATTGGCCAAAGGATTGATATTGTTTATAATTTAAGTATCAATCAATGGAACGGCACTCGATCAATTCAACTAAAAATTAAAGACATAAAACAAAATGAAAGCTAAATTATTTACTGATGGAGGAGCGCGTGGTAATCCTGGTCCAGCTGGTATCGGCGGAGTTTTGTATAATATGGCTGATGAGCAATTAGATTTTTTTTCTGAATATATCGGTGAAGGCACAAACAATCAAGCTGAATATAAGGCTTTATTAGCTGGGCTAGAGTTAGCCCAAGTGCATAAGATAGAAGAAATAGATTGTTTTTTGGATAGTGAGCTGGTAGTGAAGCAATTAAATAAAGAATATAAAGTCAAAGATGCGGAACTTGCCAAAATATTTGTCAAAATATGGAATTTGAGCCAGACTTTCAAGAAAATTACTTATTCTCATGTACGTAGAGAATTAAATAAAGAAGCTGATGCGCAAGTAAACAAGGCTTTAGACGCTGAATTATAAAGTTTTTTATTTTTTGACATAATTTGAATATTTTAGTAGCCTTAATGACCAAATCAGTTCATTCAGCAGAAGACAATTCAATAGCAATGGAGGTTTACTCATGGTCGACTCGAACAGTAATGCCAGAATTAAAAAAGCGAAACAAATTTGTCCCAATCAAGGTTGTAGTGGAGTTATTCGCATTAACGTAGATCGTGGTGTTTATGAATGCTCTCAACACCCCAATTGGCACTTCAAGAAGATTCCAGCTTGTAAGGCGAGAAAGCTAGCTAGGAAAGAGGCCGGCTAAGGATTGTCAGAAATAGCGATTTTAATGCGGCATCATCTATGTGGTGCCGTTTTTTTAATTAAAAAATGCCATTGATTTTTGATGGCAAAAATGTTATATTTTACTCAATGTCAGTCAATTTTTCCTGGCCAATTTATGGTCACCAACAACAGATAAGCTTCTTACAAGAAAGTATCCGTCAACACAAATTGGCTAATACTTATTTGTTTTATGGTCCACGTGGTTTAGGAAAAAAATTGGTAGCTTATAATTTTGCTAAGAGTTTATTTTGTCAAGCTGAAGACAATAAGCCTTGTCAAAAATGTGATGCTTGCCAGCAAATTAATAAAGGTGTTTTTGCTGATTTGCATATTTTAGGAAAAGATCAAGATGAATTGTCGGCCGATCATATCAAAGAATTTTTAGCCAGACTTTCTTTAACATCTTCTTCTGGTGGGCACAAACTGGCAATTATTCAAAAAGTAGATAAGATAAATTTGTTTTCTGCTAATGCATTATTAAAAACCTTAGAAGAACCACCAAAAAATACCACTATTATTTTGGTTGCTGATCAGATAAATAATTTACCAGCAACAGTTATTTCTCGTTGTCAGTTATTAAAATTTTGTTCTTTGGATAAAGTTGCTATGCAAGAGTGGCTTGGTTCTTTTGATTTTTTAGCAGAAGAGAAAAATACTGTGCTTAATTTATCTTTTGGTAAACCAGGTTTGGCCCTAGAATACATGGATGATAAATTAGTAAGCTTCAAAGAAAATTGTGATTTTTTGATCAAGTTATTAAGCAATGATACTTTAGCTGCTTTACAAACATTAGACCATTGGTTTACAGCCTTAAAAAAAGCGCATCCAAATTATAAGATTTATGAATTAGGCGAACACACAACTTTGCAGTTAAATTTATTAGAATTGGTTTTACGAGATATTTTATGGATTAAATTAGGTCGTCAGCCTATTAACACCATTTATCAAGAACAATTGCAAGATTTAGCCAAGCAATATCAACCTGGTATTTTATTAAAAAATTTATTAAAATTAAATAACATAAAAAAACAATTAAAAAATAATGTTTCACCATTGCTTTCATGGGAAAATTTAGTTTTAAATTTTAAGTCATAAATTATGGTAGTCATAAAAAATAGATTTGTAAAAATAACAACTTTGGTTTTGATCTTGCCAATATTTTTATCAGGTTGTATTTCTGTTAGTAGTAAAAATACAAGTAGTTTAGGTGGTTTTTTCTTGACCAATGATCAAGGTGAAAATTGGGGGCATCGTACTAGTATGTATGTTTCTGATGGTGAACCAAAAACTTTTTCTGGTACAAACATTACAAAAATAGCCTTTGATCCTCAAGATGAAGAAGCTATTTATTTAGGTACGCAGAATAATGGTATTTTTTATAGCTATAATTACGGCAAGGGTTGGCACAGTACCTTGGCTTACAAGGGCACGGTCAACGATATTGTAGTTCATCCACAAGATAAGTGTACCGTTTATGCGGCTGCTCACAATAAAATTTGGAAAACAGAAGATTGTTCACGTACTTGGACAGATATTTATTTTGAGTCTAGAAATGAGCAATATGTAACATCTTTAAATATAAATTACGCTAATCCAGATATTATTTATGCTGGCACTTCTGGCGGTTCATTTTTACGCAGTTTAGATAGAGGAAAATCTTGGGATGTCTTGAGGCGTTTTGACAATAGTGTTAAACAAATTGTTGTTCAAAATCATAGTGATAGTAACATTATCTATGCTATCACCAAAAGTACAGGAGTTTTTCGTAGTGGTGATGGCGGTGTTTCTTGGGAAAACTTAATGGCACTACCAGTTTATAAATTGGAGGTTATCAAAGAAGGGGATCGCACCTTTACTGCCATCAAACAAGATGACGAAGATAAGCCATTTTTTAAGATCAGCGGAGTAAAAATATCAGTGGCTGCAGACTCAGATCGTAGTCTGCCAGACAGCTTGATTTATGGCAATAGAATTGGTATGTTTAGATTTCTAGGAGATCATTGGGAGCAATATAGTTTATTAACACCCGATAAAAAGGAGACTATTTATTCAACAGCGGTAAACCCCTTGGATGGTAATGATTTCTATTATGGCACTTCCAAAGCGCTGTATCACACGATCGATGGTGGGGCAAATTGGGTCATCAAAGAGCTACCAACTAACAGAGTGGCCGGTAAGATCGCCTTTTCTCCTAACAATGAATTTTTATATCTAGGAGCTTATAAAATAAGTAAATAATTAACAACGATTTTATGAATAGTATTGTAGAGAGCAATCGTGCTCATTATGACAAGACTATAGAGTTTTTAAAAACCGACATTGGGTCACTACGTACTGGTCGAATATCTCCTAGTGTAGTTGAAACTATTAAAGTGGAATCTTACGGCACTATGTCAGATTTAGTGCAATTAGCTTCTATCTCTGCACCAGAGCCACAAACCATTGCTATTAAGCCATGGGACAAGGGCATTTTAAAGGATATTGAGCGTGCGTTAATGGCTTCAGATTTAAATGTCAGTCCGGTTGTCGATTCTGAATTAATTCGTCTTAATTTTCCTTCTTTGACAGAGGAAACTCGCAAAGATTTAGTTAAGATTTTGAATAAAAAATTAGAAGAAGCTCATGTTGTTTTAAAATCACAAAGAGAAAAAATAAAAGAAAGTATAGTGGCAGCCGAAAGAGATAAAGAAATTTCTGAAGATGAAAAATTTCAAGCTTTGAAAGAATTAGATGAAATGACTAAAAATTACAACGAACAAATAAAAGCTGTCGGCAAAGAAAAAGAGGCAGAGATAATGAAAGTATAAAAAAATAAAAAATGTTAACTCTTATATCATTTATATTAATTTTAGGTATTTTGGTACTAGCTCATGAGCTAGGCCATTTTATCACAGCAATAAAACTGGGCGTTGAAGTAGAGGAATTTGGCATTGGTTTTCCGCCACGCATCATTGCCTTTAGAAGAAAAGGTATTATTTATTCTATTAATTGGATTCCTATTGGTGGTTTTGTGAAAATTAAAGGTGAAAGTGGCGAGGAAGCTGATGATCCAAAAAGTTTTGCTAATCAAAAGACCTGGAAAAAATCAATTATCCTATCAGCTGGCGTTTTAATGAATTTATTAGTGGCATTTATTTTTTTGTCAGTTGGATTTTTTATTGGTTTACCGCAAGCTCTGGATACAGACATGCCCTTGGATAACGTTCATGATCGTCATGTAATGATTATGGAAGTAGCACCAAATTCAGCTGCTGAAGACATAGGTTTGCAAATAGGTGATAATCTAGTTTCCATAAATAATAATGAAATTGTAGATTCAGAAATTGTTTATGAATTATTACAAGAAAATAATGACGGGGAATTATCCTTGGTTATTGAAAGAAATAAGGAAATTTTAGAATTCACAACTCAAGCTAGACCCATAGAAGAAGGTGGAGGGCCAGTCCTGGGAGTCGGTATGTTGGATACCGGCATAGTTTCTTATGGTTTTTTTGAGAGCATCTGGCAAGGAGCTAAAGGCACTTGGTTAATGACAGGACGTATTTTTTCAGCTTTCTATAACCTGTTTGTTGATTTATTTACTACTGGTAAATTATCTCCAGGTTTAGCTGGACCAGTTGGGGTGGCTATTATTACTGGCCAAGTGGTTCAATTAGGTTTTGTTTATATTTTGAATTTTGCTGCTATATTATCTTTGAATTTAGCGGTTCTAAATATTTTACCATTTCCAGCCTTAGACGGAGGACGACTATTATTTGTTTGGATAGAAAAATTACGTGGTAAAAAAATTAGTCAAAAAGCAGAAGCAATGATTCATAATAGTGGTTTTGTATTTTTGATGGTGCTAATTTTATTTATTACTTGGAGAGATTTTGCTAAACATAGTAGCCAGATTTGGGAAGGCATTAAAAATATTTTTTAAGCATGAGATTTGATATAGCCCAAAAAAATTTAAATTTACTTACAGCTATGCGTCGTTTGGGATATAGCCCAAGTCGCAAAGGAGATAGTTTTATTCGTCGAGCAGGCAGCGGTGAGTTTCCGCGATTTCATATCTATATTGATGATCATGGAGATAAGTGGCAATGCAAAATACACTTAGATCAAAAAGGAGCTTGTTATACTAATCATACTGCACATAGCGGCGACTATGACGGAGATGTTTTGCAGATAGAAAAAGAGCGTATTACAAATTTGTTAAGATAAGATATATGCGACAATCAAAATTATTTGGAAAGACTAGACGAGATATCAGCAAAGACGAGAAGTCTATCAACGCAGAGTTGCTTACTCGTGGTGGATTTATCGAAAAGCATATCGCTGGTGTTTATAATTATTTACCTTTGGGTCTGCGAGTTTTCCGTAAAATTGAAAATATCATTCGCGAAGAAATGGATGCTATAGATGGTCAGGAAATGTTAATGACTGCCTTGCAGCCAAAAGACCTGTGGGAAAAAACTGGTCGTTGGTCAGAATTAGCTGATATCATGTATCAATTTGAAGATGGACACGGCAGTGAAGTTGGATTAGCCACTACCCATGAAGAGGTGGTTACTACTTTAGCTAAACAGCAAATCAAATCTTACAAAGATTTGCCAATTTATATTTATCAAATTCAAGACAAATTCAGAAATGAAAAAAGAGCCAAGTCTGGTTTATTACGTGGTCGTGAATTTTCTATGAAAGATTTATATAGTTTTCATACAAACGAGGCAGATCTAGATGATTACTATATGAAAGCACACGAAGCTTATTTAAAAATATTCAAGCGTTTAGGTTTAAAAGCATTTTCTGTTGAAGCTTCTGGCGGTGCAATGAGCAAACACAATTCTCATGAATTCATGGTCAAAACAACAGCCGGTGAGGATACAACTATTTTATGTAGTGCATGCGGCTGGGCACAAAATAAAGAAATTGCCAAAGAAAAAGCCGGTGACAAATGTCCAAAGTGCGGCAAAAAATTAGAAGAAGCAAAAACTGTCGAGGCTGGAAATATTTTCCGTTTAGGCAATAAATATTCCAAAGACATGGGCCTAAAATTTACCGATCAGAACGGTAAACAGCAAGAAGTTTTGATGGGTTCATATGGCATTGGTCTAGGTAGGGTGATGGGCACCATTGTCGAGGCTAGTCACGATCAAGATGGCATTATTTGGACTAAGGCTAGCACACCTTATCATCTTCATTTGTTAAATTTAGCAAAAGATGATAAAAGAAAGGCAGAGACAGAGGCACTTTACGCAGATTTAAAACAAGCTGGTTTTGATGTTTTATATGATGACCGAGACATTTCTTTTGGCAAAAAACTAAAAGACTCAGATTTAATGGGCATTTGTTTGCAGGTTATCGTTAGTGATAAACAAAAAAAGATAGAGTTTAAGATTCGCGCAGAAAAAGAAAATAAACTATTATCTAAAAAAGCAGTAATTAGTGAAATTAAAAAATACTACAACTAATGTTTAAAAACATATTCAGACAATTTTCTAAAGATATGGGAATCGACTTAGGTACGGCTAATACTTTGGTTTATGTAAAAGACCAAGGCATTGTGATCAATGAGCCTAGTGTGGTTGCTATTAATACGCGTACTGATAAAATTGTAGCTGTTGGTGATGATGCTAAAATTATGTTAGGAAAAACTCCCCAACATATTAGTGTTATTCGTCCACTGATTGATGGAGTTATTTCTGACTTTGAAGTTAGTGAAAAAATGATCAAACATTTTATCAATAAAGTTCATCGTGAATCGATGACTTTTGTCCCTCGCCCTCGAGTGATGGTCGCTATTCCACTAGATGTCACAGAAGTAGAAAGAAAAGCGGTTGAAGATTCTGTGATGGGCGCTGGCGCTTCTGAAATATATTTGATTGAAGAACCGGTGGCAGCAGCTATTGGAGCTGGATTACCTATCCAGGAAGCTATGGCTAGCATGGTAGTAGATATTGGCGGCGGTACAACTGAAATTGCTGTCATATCTTTAGGTGGTGTAGTTTCTTGGAAGTCCTTGAAGCTAGCTGGTGATAAACTAAACGAAGCTATTGTTCAATATGCTCGTGATAAATTTAATATTTTATTGGGTGAACGTACAGCTGAAAAGATTAAATTTCAAATTGCTTCAGTTTTACCATTAGAAAAACCAGAAGAGGCTACTATGCGTGGTCGAGATTTATTAACTGGCTTACCAAAAGAAATAACAATTACTGATGCAAATATTAGAGAAGCTATTGCAAAACCGATCAAACTTATCGTCGAAAATATTAAAACCACTATTGAAAGCACACCGCCAGAATTAGTAGCTGACCTTTATGAAAAGGGAATGGTTTTGACCGGTGGCGGAGCCTTGTTAAAAGGTATAGATACTTTGATTCATCAAGAAACAAAAATGCCAGTTCACATTGCTGACGATCCACTAACAGCCGTGGTTAGAGGCACTGGAAAAGTTTTGGATGATTTAGACAATTTAAAAGAAATACTTTTACCATCAACTAAAGATTTAGGTTTAACATAAAATTATGTTAAGACGTAATGTGCAAATTTTTTTATTATTTTTGGCAGCTATTTTGTTGCTAATTTTTTTTAAGGAAGGCAAAATTTTTGATTTTGGCTTTATTATGCGTAATTTGTCGGAGCCGCAGAAGGTTGTTAATCAATTATTAAATCCGCCAGATGATCTAACGGAGGCTTATAAAAACTTGTTAGTAGAAAATAATCAACTGCAATCTTTACAAGAAGATAATCAAAGGCTCAGAGATTTATTAGGCTTTACACAAACCACGAATCATAAATTGTCCGTTGCTAATATTATAAGTCGAGACTTTATTAATCAAAATTTATTAATCATTGATACTGGTAGCGCTCAGAATATAAAAAGTGGTCAAGCAGTGGTAGTCAACAATGGTATCATTATTGGTAAAATTATTGACGTCATGGATCATGCGGCCGTAGTAAGACTGTTAACAGATAATCAAAGTAAATTAGCAGTCAGTCTGAGTGATCGACAACTAGTATCTGGTTTATTATCTGGCTCTTTAGGATTGGGCATGTCTTTGGAATATATTCCTCAAGAGACTGAGGTGAAAAAAGGTGATTTGTTAGTCACCTCGGATTTCAATGAACACATACCTGGTGGTTTAGTGATAGGAAAAATAGAAGAGGTGGAATTTTCGGAAGAAGAATTATTTAAGAAAGCTTCAGTTTCTCCTTTTGTTGATTATAATACATTATCTACAGTGGGCGTAATTATTTCCTTATGAAATACTTAGCGGCTTTATTTATTTTTATTCTAGCTCATTCATTGTATTCTTTATTCAACATGCATGAATGGCATTTATTACAACCATTTTTAATTGGTTTAATTTTTTTGTATTTAGCCATTGATAATATTTGGTTGCATTATAGCTTTGCTTTTTTGGCTGGCCTGTTGATGGATTCCTTCAGTGCTCATTTTGGTTTGTATAGTATCAGTTTGTTGTGTGTAGTTTTTTTACTTAAGTTTTTACAGTCAACTATTTTTACTTCCAAAAATACAGGTACCATCATCGCTCTATCTTTTATTAATTGCTTTAGCTTTTGGGTAATTTTAAACTTATTATATTTTATACTACCTTTTAGTTATTTGAATTTTACTTGGAGCATGCTATTATCGATGATCTTTTTTTCGGTCATTAATGCAATTATTATTATTTTTCTTTATCTTCTATATTTTAATTTGTGGTTAAAACGAAATGAGAGACGATCCATTTAAAATTCAAGAAGGCTCGATCAAAGACGGTAAACTGAAAAATTTTTCTAAAAGCAGACATTCAGGTGACCATATAGATTTTGCTTGGGCCAAAAATGCACAAACTTTGGGTAAATTTTTTGCTGATGACAAAATTACCCGCTTATTTTTTATTTTGGTAGTTTTTTTAATGATCTTGTGGGGTAGAGGATTTTATCTACAAGTAGCTCAAGGAGAATCATTTCGTGGTATAGCTGAAGGTAATCGTTTGCGAGAAGAGGTGATTCTTTCAAATCGTGGTTTAATCTATGATCGTTTTGGTAATTTATTAGTTAAAAATGTTTCCCACTTTTTTCTTTATTTAGCACCTGGTGATTTACCAGAGGAAGATCTAGAAAAACAAGAAATTTTCGATAGATTAACAGCTTTATTAGATATAGATCAGCCAGAGATAGATGATAGGCTAGCTAAAAATAAAAACCAAAATAAAGTTTTGATTTATGAAAATATTCCTTATGAGCAGGCAATTCAGTTAATGCTCTGGTCAGAAGATCATCCGGAATTATCTGTTACTTATGAGCCTCGTCGTTCTTATTTTGATTATCTAGGATTAGCTCATGTAATGGGCTACCTAGGGTCAATAGATGAAGATGATTTTGATAAAGGAAATTATCGTTACAATGATCGTATTGGTAAAACTGGTTTAGAATTTATTTACGAAGATATTTTACGTGGTCAAGATGGTTTGCGGCAGATTGAGGTGGACGCTTTGAATAAGGAAAAAAATATTGTCGCTTGGCAAGAGCCACAAGATGGGCAAGATCTTGTTTTGACATTGGATGCTAAAGCTCAGCAGAAATTATATGAAATTATGTCTAATAATGCTCAGCAATATGATAAGCCAAAAATGGCCGCTGTAGTTTTAGATGCTCATGATGGCGGAGTATTGGCTATGATGAGCTTGCCCACTTATGACAATAATATTTTTACTGCAACTTTAAATATTGAAGACTATAATAAAATTACCACTGATCCAGCGACGCCACTTTTAAATCGTGCCGTTGATGGTGCTTATCCCTTTGGTTCTGTTTTTAAGCCAATAGTCGCTGCTGCTGCCTTGGAAGAGGAGCTTATTAATTCTTCATTTACAGTGAACAGTACTGGTGGTGTACAGATTGGAAATAGTTTTTTCCCAGATTGGCGACCTAGTGGTCATGGACGAACAGATATAGAATGGGCCTTGGCTGATAGTGTAAATACATTTTTCTATACGATTGGCGGAGGTAATAATCAGTGGCTTGAAGAAGGTTTGGGCATAAATAGAATCATGAAGTACGCCAAGAATTTTGGTTTAGGAGAATCTACTGGCATAGACCTAGCTTCTGAAGCGGATGGATTTTTACCGAGTAAAAATTGGAAAGAAAAAACTTTAGATGAGAGATGGTATTTGGGAGACACTTATAATCTATCTATTGGTCAGGGATATTTATTAGGTACACCTATTCAAGCGGCTGTATCAATGGCTTATTTTGCTACAGGCCGTGCTTGGCAACCACACTTCATTAAGTCTATTAAATCAGTAGATGGAGAAGATGTTTATCAATCTGAGTTGGCCTTGGAAAATTTGATAGATAGTGTTAATCTAAATATTATCCGTAGAGGCTTGAAACAAACAGTCGAAGATGGTACAGCTACTAGCTTACAATCAGTGGCGGTTCCAGTAGCTGGTAAGACTGGCACAGCTCAATTTAATCGTAATAAAACGCCGCATTCTTGGTTTGCTGGCTTTGCTCCATATGATGATCCGCAGATAGTGGTTACTATTTTAGTGGAAGAAGGTGGAGATCGGGGCTTGGCAGTTACAGTGGCTCGCCAATTTATGGAGTGGTATTTTGAGCGTTAAGTTTGCCAAAATTGGAAAAATCCGTCAGAATAATAATAGATAATCAGTAATAAAATAAAAAGCACTAAACATGGATAGAAAAATATTAACCCCAGAAGGGTTACAAAAATTACAAGAGGAATTAGAGCATTTAAAGACCGTTAAACGTCTAGAGGTGGCTGACAGAATTAAGACAGCCAAAGCTTATGGTGACTTGTCTGAAAATGCTGAATATCAAGAAGCTAAAGATGAGCAAGCTTTTGTTGAGGGTAGGATCATAGAATTAGATAATATTATTAAAACTTCTGTAGTAGCTGACAAGCAAGACATTGATGTTGTTCAAGTTGGCTCACATATTAAGGTAGAGAAAGAAGATGGTGTATTTGAATTTACTATTGTTGGTAGCACAGAAGCTGATCCGGCAAATGGTAAAATATCCGTTGAGTCTCCTTTGGGTGAAGCTTTTTTTGGAAAAGCTAAAAATGATGAATTAGAAATTGATTTACCGATGGGCAAAGTCAAGTATAAAATATTAGAAATTTCCTAAATGTTTATAAAGAAAATTGGCATTGATCTAGGCACCGCATACACTCTCGTTTATATTCCTAAACGAGGGATTGTTATCAATGAGCCTAGTGTAGTGGCAATTTCTGTTTTTGATAAAAAAGTTATGGCAGTTGGAGATGAGGCTAAAGATATGATTGGGCGTACGCCCGATTCTATTGTGGCATCTCGGCCATTAAAAGATGGCGTGATCGCTGATTATAGAACTACCGAGAGTATGTTACGTTATTTTATTAATAAAGCTGTTGGTGGGATGAAAATATTTCGTCCCGAAGTGATGATTGCTGTACCGGCTGGCATTACCTCTACCGAAAGAAGAGCAGTCATTGATGCTACACTGAATGCTGGCGCCAAGGCAGCCTATATCATCCGTGAGCCGATTGCGGCAGCTATTGGGGCAGATATCCCCATTGGTTCAGCTTCTGGTCATATGATCGTTGATATGGGCGGTGGTACATCTGAAATTGCTGTTATTTCTTTGGGTGGCATTGTAGCTAATACTTCTGTCAAAATTGGTGGAAATAAATATGATGCTGCGATTGGTGAGTTTATAAAAAAGAAATATAATTTAGCGATTGGTGAGAGAACCGCTGAAGAAGTGAAGATTAAAATTGGTTCAGCTCAATTTTTAGACAAAGATGAAAAATTGTTTATGGATGTCAAAGGCCGTGACATGATTACTGGCTTACCTCGCACAATCAATGTCAGCTCTGATGATGTGACAGAGGCTCTGCAAAATGAACTACAAGGTTTGATTTCAGCTGTTAAATCAGTTTTGTATCAAACTCCACCGGAGTTATCAGCCGATATTATGGATAAAGGTATGGTTTTGTCTGGTGGCACCTCATTGTTACGTAATATGGATAAGCTTTTGGCTCAAGCCACTGGTGTGCCGGCCTATACAGCCGATGATTCATTATTGTGCGTAGCTCGGGGCACAGGTATTGCTTTAGAAAATTTAGAATCTTATAAGCGCAGTATCTTGTCTGCAAAATAATAAGAAACACTAACTTATATTTCAGAATAACGTTTTTTCAAATAAATGGAGGATATCATGGACTGGCCATGGAAAACCATACTCATCGTGATAATCGGTTTAGCCTATGGGTTATTTGGCAAAATAGAGGGGCAATATGGTCAATTTATAAAGCCTTCTTGGATGAGAAGAAAAGATAAAAAATTAACAAAGAAGGATAAACATTAAGAGCCCTGTTATTTTGCAATAACGGGGTTTTTTCTTGACAATATATAATAAATATGGTATAAACTAGCAGAAAGCTTAAATTAACCGAGATGATCGCTCCAAAGCATGTTTGGAGAGGATAAAGTCCGAACACCAATAAAAAGATAGTTGGTAACGCCAACCGGCTGATAAAGTGATTTATCGGTCAGAACAAGTACAACAGAAAATATTCCTTTCTGCTTGCAGAATAAGGGTGAAATGGTTAGATAATTAGCTAACCCGTTAGCTTGGTGACAGGCTAGAAGAGGCAAACTTTATCTGGTGCAAAATCAAATAGGCCCCTTAGGGGGCGGGTAGATTGCTTGAGGCTATTAGCAATAGTAGTCCTAGATAGATGATCATCCCTCTTTTGAGGACAGAATTCGGCTTATGAGGTTAATTTGGGCTTTTTTTGTTGCCAAAATACCAGTTTACTAAAGTAAATAGAGGTGTTATTATAAGGAAAAAGGCATTATGAAAAAGGCAGACATTATAATAAATCTAATTTTGGTTCCAGTTGATTTTATTTTGTTGTGGGCAGCTTCATTGTCTGCTTATTATTTACGTTTTTCTGATACCGTGGTTTCTTGGCGCCCGGTATTTTTTGAATTACCAATTTTAGATTATTTGTATTTAACATTACAAGTTTCTATTTTAGGCATGTTTATTTTTGCTATTTTAGGTTTTTATAGCATGCACAATAAAAAACTAGTCAAAGAACTACCAAAGATATTTATGGGCGTATCATTCTTGGTAGTTGTTTTAATTTTATCTATCTTTTTACAAAGAGAATTATTTTCTTCTCGTTTCATTATTATTTTAGGTTGGGCCTTAGCAATTTTGTATTTATTTATCAGTAGAGTTTTAATAGTCTTTGTTCGTAATTATTTTTTTCAAAAAGGTCATGGACTGTCAAAAGTAATTATTTTAGGACCTAGCGCTGCTCGACAGATTATCGTGGATGAATATAAAAATAATCCGCGTTTAGGTTTTAAAGTTCTAGAGACCTGTCATGATTTGGCTACCTTAGAATCTTCAGAAAAATTACAAGCATTAATTAATAATAAAAAAGTAGATTATATTATTCAAACTGATTCTACAATCTCCAAAGATCAAGCCTTGGACTTACTTACATATTGCCAGGAAAATCACGTTAGCCTGAAATATGTAGCAAATTTATTTCAAGCTCAAAGTTTACATTTGAATTTAGGTAGTGTAGCTGGCTTGCCATTAGTAGAAATACAAAGCACACCGCTAGAAGGTTGGGGTAAAGTTGCAAAGCGTATTTTTGATTTTATTTTAGCCAATTTAGCTTTGATAGTATTATCTCCATTGTTTATTATCATTGCTTTGTTGATAAAATTTACATCGCCTGGTCCGGTGTTTGTCAGTTTAGATAGAGTTGGCGTCAAAGGAAAGATGTTCAAGTTGTACAAATTTCGTTCAATGATTAAAGATGCTCATATTTTGAAAGCAGATATGATGAAATTTAATCAGCGAGCAGACGGACCTTTATTTAAGATGAAAAATGATCCGCGTATTACGAAAATTGGTAGATTTTTAAGAAAAACTAGCCTTGATGAATTACCGCAATTATTTAATGCGTTTATAGGGAACATGTCTTTGGTTGGTCCACGTCCACATGAGCCAGAAGAAGTTTCTAAATATCAACGTGGATACAAAAAATTATTAAGTATCAAGCCCGGTGTGACTGGCATGGCTCAAGTTTCTGGTCGTTCAAATTTATTGTTTACAGAAGAAGCAAAATTAGATATTTTTTATATTGAAAACTGGTCCTTGTTACTAGATTTAGTTATTTTATTCAAAACTCCTTTTATCATTATCAATAGAGAAGTTGACTAATATGGCCAAGTTAGCCTTAGCTCATGATCATTTGTTTCAAAAAGGTGGCGCTGAAAGAGTGCTGGCTACTTTTGCGGCTTTAGATAATCAAGCGCCTATTTATACTTTGATTAATGATCAAAAAGTAACAGCTGATTTATTTGATCAAAATAGAATATATACTTCATCTCTACAAAATATTCCTAATATTAATAAAATCTTTCGTTATTTTTTGTGGCGCATGCCAAAGACTTGGGAAAACACTGATTTATCAGAATATGACGTAGTGCTTAGTTCAGCTTCAGCTTTTGTGAAGGGTTTAAAAAAATCAAATAAAACTAAACATATTTGTTATTGTCATGCCCCGACTAGATATTTGTGGGGAGATAAAGATGAATATTTGGGCAATTTACCAACCGGCAAATTAATAAAGATGATTTTGCCTTATTTTTTTAAAAAAATGCAGACTTGGGATTATATTAAGGCTCAAGAAGTAGACACTTTTGTAGCTAATTCTGCTTTTATTGCAAATAAGATCAAAAAACATTATAATCGTGACGCTCAAGTTATTCATCCCTCTATTCGTGTCGATGATTTTAAAATTGCTGATCAAGTAGGGGATTATTATTTGATAGTCAGCCGCTTACGTCCTTATAAAAAAGTAGAGATTGCTATTCAAGCTTTTAATAATATGAAATTGCCGCTTAAGATTATCGGATCTGGCAGCGAAATAAATAGATTAAAAAAAATGGCTGGCGACAATGTAGAATTTTTAGGTGAATTATCTGATCAAGAACGTAATCATTATTTATCTCATTGCAAAGCATTTTTGTACCCACAAGTAGAGGACTTTGGAATTACTGCCTTAGAAGCCATGGCTTCTGGACGACCAGTTATAGCTTACGCTAAGGGTGGCGCATTAGAGACAATAGTAGATGGTGTGACAGGAGTATTTTTTAAACATCAGAATTGGGCCGCCTTGACTCATGCTGTATTACATTTTCAAAATATGGATTTTGACTCGCAATTGATTCGTCAACACGCTAAACAATTTGACGAAACCATTTTCATTGCTAAGATGAAAGAATTACTTAACCAACTATAAAATGAATATAGGTATTGATATTAGAGCCTTGTCTCCAGTCAAACGTAGCGGTGTTGGTAACTATATTTTTCACGCTATTGAACATATGATTTCTACTGATAAAACTAATCAGTATTATTTATTCAGCTCTGGCTGGAATGCTTCAGACTATTTTCCTAAGGAGTTAAAAGCCGATAACGTTCATCATGTTCATCATCGTAGCTCTTCTAAGTTTTTTAATTTAAAATTATTATTAAATTTATCTCCCAAAATAGATAAATTATTTCCAGTAAAATTAGACATATTTTGGTTACCCAATATTAACTTCATTAGATTGAGTCCCGACTTACCGATGATTTTAACTATTCATGATTTATCTTTTTTACATAGCAAGCACTTCTATTCGATGAGAGGAAAATGGTGGCACACTTTAGTAAATGTTAAACGCCTAGTTAATCGAGCAAGTAAAATAATTTCTGTTTCTCACAGCACCAAGAGAGACATAATGAGATTTTTCACTGTGCCAGAAGAAAAAATAAAAGTTATTTATCCTGGCGCTTCTGTCATAGCCATGGATCAGGAAAGAGCAAATGAATTATTAACAGCTTATGATTTACCTGAGAAATTTTATCTTTTTTTAGGTACACTAGAACCACGTAAAAACATAGAAGGTATTATCAAAGCTTTTGATAAATATCACGCTGAATACCCAGATACTAATTTAGTCTTGATTGGTAACAAGGGCTGGATTTATCAAAAATTATTACACAGTATCAAAAAAAGAAAATATATAAAATATTTAGGCTTCATAACGAGTCCACTCAAAGATGCCTTGTATGTTTCGGCAGAGGGTTTAATTTGGCCATCTTTTTATGAAGGTTTTGGCTTCCCACCTTTAGAAGCTACTTTTCATGGCTGCCCAGTTATTACCAGCTATAAGACTTCTTTACCGGAAATTATGAAAGCACAGGCCATGTATGTCGATCCATATAATTTAGCTGAGATTTATCAACTACTCAAAACTTTAAGAGAGGACGATGAATTATTAAAAAATATCAAAAAGAGTCAAAAAAAATTGTTTATACCAATTTGGTCTGAGCAAGTAAAAAAATTAATTAAGTTGTTTGAGTCATCTCTATAATCTCAAAACTTGTTTGCCAAGTTAAATAATCTCTTTGTGATTAGCTAAAAATCTGTTATAATATAGCTAAGATTTGTTATGCCAAAAAAGAAAAAAATCAAAACAGATTTTCAAAAAGTAAAAACAAGTTTAGTTGCAGAGCTAGATGATTTTTTAGTTGATAATGATGCTTCTATACATGAAAGAAAAGAGGCTTTGTCTAAACTTGATCACCTGATTAAACAAGATTTGTCAGAGGCTACTTTTTTGATTGACCAATACAAAGCTCAACACAAAACAGTAAATAAAAAACAAAAGCGTTCTACGGTTAAACAACTTGATGCAGATACAGCTTCTCAATCTGGTAATGTTTTAGATTTAAGACAATCGAACATTCCGAAACAACAAAGAAAATTTTTAGCCTCAGGTTGGCATAAAAAATTTAAACTAGCTAAAATAAAATTTCGTAAAATTAAAATACCAAACCCAAGATTCGATGTACCGGATTTGAGTTTTGGTATTAAGCGTTTAGGTTTACGACTCACTCTATTTGCCTTATTGGTCGGGATAACTTTATTACCAATTAGGGGCTTAATGGTTTTTGGACAATTTCAGCTCGATAAAAATATCATTTTTGATCTAGGAAAAAGTGGCATAGCCAATTTACAATCCGGTGTTATTTCAGCATCTGAAAATTCTTATAATCAGGCTGATGCAGATTTCGAACAAGCCCTGCAAAATTTTAACACTATTCAAGAAATTCTTAATGAATATGAATCATGGATGCTAGCCACAGGTTCAAAATTGCCTTTAGTTGGTAAACCAATTTCTTTGAGTACAAATTTATTAGCTGTGGCTAATAATATTTCACAAGCTGCCGTCACTTTAAATCAAAAATTGCAAGACAACGAAAGTGTAACAGAGCACATTGTCTTTATCGACGGACAAATAGATGAGACTTTACCATATTTACAAAAAGCTTCCAAGGATTTAGAAAATATTAATATTACTAAACTGCCAATTGAGTTACAAGAATATTTTGTTGTTTTACAAGATAACTTACCGCAATTAACTGTTAGTTTAGAAAATTTGCAAGAAGTTTTTGATGTTTTATTAGAAGTTTTGGGACATGACCAAGAAAAAAGATATTTAGTTTTATTTCAAAATGATAACGAAATTCGTGCTACCGGAGGATTTATCGGCAGCTTTGCTTTGTTAGATATTTATCAAGGAAAAATAAAACATTTAGAGATACCAGATGGTGGCATGTATGACTTGGAAGCTGGTCAAAATATCAAAATTAAAGCGCCAAAAGCTTTGTCTTTAATAAATCCATATTTTAATATTTGGGATGCTAATTGGTGGCCAGATTTTCCCACCTCAGCTCAAAAAATTAGTTGGTTTTATCAAAATTTTGGTGGCTCTGCTATTGATGGCGTGATGGCTATCAATGCTAGTGTTCTGCAAGAATTATTAGCTGTAGTTGGTCCAATAGATTTACCAGGATATAATTTAACCATTACTGCTGAAAATTTATTTGCCGTTATTCAAGAAGAGGTGGAATTTAATTATAGCAAAGAAGAAAATTCTCCCAAAGCTATTATTGCTGATTTGACCCCCTTAGTTTTGGACAGACTATTGTCTAGCCAAGAAAAGCAAAAAGAAATTGTAGAAGTTTTAGTTAATCAACTAGCCACTAAAGATATTCAGATGTACCTTAACGACACTGCAGCGCAAGAAAAAGTACATCAATTTGGTTGGTCGGGAGCAATGTTGCATAATCAAAAAGATTATTTACAAGTGGTAAATACTAATATTGCCGGTGGTAAAACTGATAATGATATCCAACAAAATATCGATCATCAAGCAGAGATTTCATCAAACGGAGAGATTATAAATACAGTTCGCATCACTAGAACAAACAGAGGAGCAGCTGATAATCCTTTAGCTGGCTTTGAAGGTGGTAATGTTAGTTATTTACGTTTTTATGTGCCACAGGGTAGTGAATTTATCGAAGCGGTTGGCTTTGATCAATTACCAGAAGGTTATTTTCATTCAGTATCAGCGGCTACAGTAGAAGATGAGGATATTCAAGTAGAAGAAGACAAAATGTTAGACGCTAGTTCGCAAACAGAAATCTATCAAAGTCTAGACAAAACAGTTTTTGCTAATTGGCTAGCTTTGAAACCAGGCGAAACAAAAACTATCGCTTTAAAATATAAATTGCCCTTTACTGTTGACGTTGATCAACCATTGGTTAATAATTGGTGGCAAAAAATATTTAAAGGTGACATGCAGCTAGATAATTATAGCTTATTGGTCCAATCACAATCCGGAACAAAAAATACAGTTTTTAACTCATCTATTTTATTACCAGAAAATTTAAAAGTTGTTTGGAATAAAGCGATGAATGAAACACAGATGAGTGTAAATAATAAAGTAGTTACATATACCAACGAGCTCATTGGTGATCAGTACTTCGGTTTTATTGTGACAACAAAATAAATAATTACGCATGTGGTCTAAGCTTTGGCAGAAAATTAATAATACAGTTGCCGGCGGCGCAATCCTGATTGCCGGCTTTTCTTTTTTATCAAAAATTTTAGGCTTACTACGTGAGCGTTTGATCGCTTACAATTTTGGTGCTTCTGAAATCTCTGATATTTACTACGCTGCTTTTCGTTTACCGGATTTGATTTTCAATACTTTAGTTTTAGGTGCCTTAACTTCTGCCTTTATTCCTGTTTTTCAAAAAGTCTGGCACAAAAATAAAGAGGAGGGCTTAAAATTAGCTAACTCCACTTTAAATTTTTTCTTGTTAGTTATTGGTGGATTGGTAATAATCGCTTGGATTTTTACGCCGCAAATCATGCAAATATTGACTCCTGGCTTTTCAGAATGGCAAATCATCAAAGTTAGTCAACTGACTAGAGTAATGTTGTTAGCTATTTTATTTTTTGTTGCCTCCAATGTTATTGGTGGTATATTAAATTCTTGGAAAAAGTTTTTCAGTTTTTCATTAGCAGCGTCTTTATACAATGTTGGTATCATAGTTGGTATTGTTTGGCTTTATCCTATCTTTGGTTTGGTTGGCTTAGCCTGGGGTGTATTTTTAGGAGCGGCTTTACATTTGTTGACTCAATTACCAGAAGTGATTAAACATGGTTGGCATTATCAATTTAGTTTAGAATTCACCAAGCCACTAAAAAGAATCTTACTTTTGATGTTGCCACGGACTTTTGGGCTTGCTGCTGGACAAATAAATTTGATAGTTATTACTATAGTTGCCTCTACTTTATCTGCTGGCAGTATTGCTATTTTTAATTTAGCAAATAATTTACAAAGTTTACCAATAAGCTTATTTGCTGTCTCTTTAGCGATAGCTGTTTTTCCTACTTTTACACAAGCGGTTGGCAATGAAGATAATGAAACTTTTGCCCGACATTTTTCAGCTAGCTTTAGAAGAATTTTATTTTTATTGGTACCATTGTCAATTTTTATTTTGCTTTTAAGAGCCCAGATTGTCCGTATTATTTTAGGAACAGGTGCTTTTGATTGGTCAAACACTTACTACGTTGCTCAAACTTTGGGATTTTTTGCCTTGTCTATCTTTGCTCAAGGTTTGATTCCATTGTTAGCTCGTTCTTTTTATGCCTTTGAAGATACTAAAACGCCGATGATTATTAGTATTGTTAGTATTATTATTAATATAATATTATCTTTTATTTTAGCTGGACATTTGGGTGTAGTCGGCTTAGCCTTAGCTTTTTCTATTGCTAGTATTATCAATATGTTTTTACTGTATATTTTTTTACATTGCAAAGTTCCTGGCCTTGATGATCATAAAATTTTTGTCTCGATCATTAAGATCGCCATCAACTCTATTTTAGCTGGAGCAGTGGTTTATCTAAGTTTGCAAATTCTAGCTAATTGGGTTAATATGCAGACCTTCTTAGGTATCTTTATTCAAGGTCTTGGTGCCGCTATTTTTGGCGGAATATGTTATTTTATCTTAGGAATAATACTGAAATTAGAAGAAGTGGAATTACTGAAAAAAGTTTTAAACAAAGCCTTAGCCGTATTTAAAAATGGACAAAAGTAAAATTAGAAATTTTTGTATAATTGCCCATATAGACCATGGTAAATCTACCTTGGCTGATCGAATGTTGGAAGTAACTCATACTGTTGATGAGCGTAAAATGAAAGCACAACTTTTGGATCAGATGGAGTTGGAAAGAGAAAGGGGAATTACCATAAAGCTACAACCAGCTCGCATGCTTTGGAAAGATTTTATGTTGAATTTAATCGATACTCCGGGGCATGTTGATTTTAGTTATGAAGTATCACGCTCTTTGGCTGCCGTAGAAGGAGCTATTTTGTTAGTTGATGCAGCTCAAGGTGTAGAAGCACAAACTTTAGCGAATTTATATTTAGCTGTCGAGCAAGATTTAAAGATTATTCCAGTTATAAATAAAATTGATTTACCAGCTGCTAACGTAGAAAAAGTCAGTCATGAAATTATTAGCATCTTAGGCTGTAAACAAGAAGATATTATTTTAGTTTCAGCTAAAACCGGCGAGGGGATAGAAGCTGTTTTACAAACAGTGGTAGATAATGTGCCACCACCAAAAGTAGATAACGAAGAATTACGAGCTTTAGTTTTTGATTCTACTTATGATGAATATCGAGGCGTTGTTATTTATGTTCGTGTGTTTGGTGGTGATCTAAAAAAAGGAGACAAAGTAAAGTTCGCCGCCACTGGCGAGCCGACTGAAGTTTTGGATGTTGGTTATTTTCAGCCAAACTGGGTCAGCACCGAGCAATTACATAACGGCGAAATTGGATATTTAGTTACTGGTGTCAAAAATTTGGATCAAGCTCAAGTTGGTGACACTATTATCAAACAAGGTACAGAAACCACAGCTCTGGCTGGCTACAAAGCCGTTCGGCCAATGGTTTATGCTGGAATTTTTCCACAAGAAGGAAGTGAATACCAAAAATTGCGTGATGCAATCATGAAATTAAAACTTAGCGATGCTAGTTTAGATTATGAACCGGCTAGTTCACAAGCTTTAGGATTTGGTTTCCGTTGTGGATTTTTAGGTTTGTTGCATTTAGAAATTTTTCAAGAAAGATTAAAAAGAGAATTTAATCTTGATTTAATAGTAACCACGCCAACCGTAGCTTATAAAATATATTTGACCAAAGGTGAAGAAATTATCTTGACCACTCCCTCAGAAATGCCAGATCCAAGTCAGATCGATTTTATCGAAGAGCCTTATGTTGATATTGAAGTCTTATCACCTAAGGAATATATCGGTGATTTAATGTCTTATATTATTGAGCAAAGAGGGATTGCTAAAAATACTGAATATTTAGACGAAGAATTAGTAATTTTGAAATATCATATTCCGCTGAGCCGAGTCTTGGTAGATTTTTATGATAACATCAAAAGTATTTCCTCAGGCTACGCTTCTATGAATTATGATTTGGTTGGTTATGAAAAATGTGAGATAGTAAAGATGGACATTCTAGTAGCAGAGGTTGCAGCTGAAGCTTTAACTACTTTAGTATACAAAGATCAGGCTCATAAGGTAGGTAAAAAAATAATCGGTAAACTAAAAGATGTTTTACCGAAAGCGCAGTTTGTTATTAAATTGCAAGCCGCTGTCGGCGGAAAAGTAGTAGCTGGTGATAAATTATCTGCTTTACGTAAAGATGTGACCGCAAAACTCTATGGAGGTGATGTTACTCGTAAAAGAAAACTTCTAGAAAAACAGAAAAAAGGTAAAAAAAGAATGGCCCAAGGTGGTAAGATTGCCATTCCGCAGGAAGCCTATTTAGCTATTTTGAAAAAGGATTAAACTAGTCCTAATCCAATAGTCCATAGAATCATGGACAGGATTATAAAAATAGACAATACAAACCAAATTCTTTTTTGAGTCTTTCTTTTCATACTATGAGTAATTTTAACAAATTTTTACAATTTAATGAAGAGCTACGTTTAGTGATTAAATTACGTAGCAAAAATTTGTTTTTTTATGTTTTAATGTTCATCGGTTTTCCGATGGCTTTTTTTATGCTTTATCCCATGAGCATTAGAGGTCGACAAGGCTTCGGCCTGTGGCTGACCTTGATTATAATTTTGATTGTTGTAGTTGTTCAAAATCTTTTGAAACAAGCTGATTGTTATTTATTAACTAATCAACGTTTAATTCATCTCAAATTAAAAAATAAAGCAGATTATCAGCATGTTGGGGAAATAAAATTATCTAAAATAAATAAAATTACTAGAAAAGGCCTGTACAGTATTTGCTTGCAAAGCAAAAAAAGAAAATTTTATCTTACTAACATAAAAGATCGAGATCTAATTTATAAAAAATTAATTCGCATCAGGAAGCAAAATTTGGTATAATATATCCATGTCTGAAATAAAAAATGTTGAACAACCTATTGTAAATCAGGAAGCTTCTAGTATTCTAGAGCAAGCTGAAGTTAATCCCGAACAAGTCACAGAGAAAAAATCAGAAACAGCTGTGACTGAACAAAAAACTCAATTACCTAGTGATTTTGTTTTACCGTCAACTCCTCAAGCTCCACTTACTCAGCCTAGTTCTGAAATAGAGCTTAAAAAAGTAGAAAGTATTCTTTCTCAGGGTCTAGAAAGTATGTTTTTGTCTATGGACGCAGCCACTCAGGTCACCTTTAAGCAAAAAGGAGAGCAAACAGCCAAAGAAGTTAACAATTTATTAAGTTCTGGTAAAGCAAAATTACAAAAAATTATAGATTTGATTGTTAGTTGGTTAAAGATAATCCCACAAGTCAATCAACATTTTTTAGAACAAGAAGCCAAAATAAAAGCTGACGAAATTTTACGTTTATACAATAAATAATTCATGGAAATTCAAATCACTTGGACAACTTTAATTGCCATTGTGTTAGCGCTAGCTATAGCTGCGACGTCTATTATTTTTGTATTGAAAAAATTTAATAAAAAAGTAAATAAAAATCTTAAATTAGATATATTATTGATAAAAATTCCTAAGTATACTAAAGGCGAAAAAGAGGAATTAAGCCAAGACTATATTACTCAAACCTTAGGACAAATTGAACACTTATTCACTTCTTTAGCAGCACTCAAGGCAGATAAGGGCATGAAAATACGAGAGGATACATTTTCTTTGGAAATAGTTGTCCAAAAAGGCATGATCCAATTTTATGCAGCTGTACCTCATAAATTTAGAGAATTTTTTATTCAACAAATACAGGCTGTTTATCCAAAGGTTTATTTTGAAGATGTAGAGGATTATAACATTTTCAAATCAAATAGTTTTATTAAAGCTGGTAATTTGATTTTTGCTAACGATGTTGCATTACCTATAAAAACATACCCTAGTTTTTCTAATGATCCACTAGAAAGTATTACTAATATTTTAAGTAAATTAGCTGAAGATGAAGCAGCTGCAGTGCAGTATATTTTTCGTTCTGCTCCTAAAAAGTGGCATGCTCGAGCCAGGAAGATTATTAAAAATGTTAATGATGGTATGACTTTTCAATCAGCCATCGATAAAGTTCATGGCACAGGTTTGATAAAAATTTTAGGGAAGCTAATAGAATTTATATTGAAGATTATCAGTACCGATAAAAAAGGTCCAGCGGAAAATGTAATGCAAAATAGAGGAGAGCAACATCAAATGTCAGCTATGGAACAGCAGGCTAGTAAAATGATAGAAGAAAAAACTTCTAAACCAGGGCTTGATGTAAATATTCGTATAGTAGTAGCTAGTAAAGAGGAGGCAAAAGCCGAAGCTGCTTTGCAAGATATTTTGAATAGTTATACCCAGTATAATATTTATGAATTTGGCAATAGCTTCAAAGCTGTAACTTATAAGAAAAATGATCAAATAATTCAAAATTTTATTTATCGACAATTTTCGGCTGTAGACCGTCTAATTTTGAACGCCGAAGAGATGGTTAGTGTTATTCATTTGCCATTAACCACTACCTCTACACCAAATATTGATTGGTTAGACGCTGTTAAAGCTTCTCCACCAGCTAATATTCCGACTGATGGTTTAATTTTAGGTAAAAATACTTATCGTGGTAAAGAAAGCCTGATTCGTATGAAGGCAGCGGACAGAAGAAGACACATGTATATTATTGGGCAAACTGGTACTGGTAAGTCTGTTTTTCAAGAAAGTTTGATTATCCAAGATATTAAAGCGGGTAAGGGCGTTTGTGTGGTTGATCCACATGGTGACTTGATTGAAACTGCCTTAACTCATGTGCCAAAAGAGAGAGCAGAAGACGTGATTTTATTTGACCCAGCTAATTCTGAGCGACCTTTGGGTATGAATATGCTCGAATATGATACAGAAGAGCAAAAAACTTTTGTGATCAATGAAATGATTGCCATTTTTGATAAACTTTATGATCTAAAAGCTACTGGTGGCCCAATGTTTGAGCAGTATATGCGTAATGCGATGTTGTTGGTGATGGATGATAAGCTTAGTGGTGCCACTTTAGTAGAGATTCCTCGGGTGTTAGCCGATGCCGAATTTAGAAAAACAAAATTAGCTACTGTTAAAAATAGATTTGTCAAAGAATTTTGGGAAAAGGAGGCTCAAAAAGCAGGAGGTGAAGCTTCTTTAGCTAATATGGTTCCTTATATCACTAGTAAGCTAACTCCATTTATATCTAACGATTTGATTAGACCAATTATTGCTCAGGCTAAATCTGCTTTTAATTTTAGAGAAGCAATGGACAGTAATAAAATTATTTTAGTAAATTTATCTAAAGGCAAGATAGGCGAAATGAACAGTAATTTACTTGGCATGATTATTATCGGTAAATTATTATTTGCCGCTATGAGCCGAGTCAATTTAGAAGAAGATAAAAGAAGCGATTTCTATCTTTATATAGATGAGTTCCAAAATTTTATTACAGAGAGTATCTCAGTCATTTTATCTGAAGCACGTAAGTATCGACTTGATTTAATTTTGGCTCATCAATTTATTGCACAGCTAGTCAAGAATGGTGATACCAGGGTACGTGATGCTATCTTTGGCAATGTCGGCACAATTGTTTCTTTCCGGATTGGTGTTGAAGATGCAGAAACTATTGCTAAACAAATGGCACCGATAGTATCGGAATATGATCTTATTAATATGCCAAAATATACTTGTTATACCAGATTATTGATAGACAACGCTGCTCCGCCAGCTTTTAATTTTAACCCCATCATGGCAGAAAAAGGTCATTTTGAGTTAGCGGCAGCCATTAAAGAGCTTTCAGCGTTGAAATATGGACGCGCCAAAGAACAAATAGAAGCCGAAATTAATAAGCGAATTATTGTCTAAATTATCAACAATTCACTACAAAACGTCTATTGAAATATGGACGTTTTTATGTTATTGTTAGAATAGAAAAATATAAACACAAAAATAAAAATGTCGAACGCGAAAAAGGTCAAAGAACTAGAATCTTTGGTTTACAATTTAGAACTAGAGCTCGAAAAAACCAAAATGATTTTGGGTGAATTGGGCGGTAAGTCAACTAAATCAGCTGTGGATTATAGTTTGAAGGCAGCGGAATTTGGTCAAGAATCTCAAGGCGATGCTGGCATGGTCATAGAAGGTGTTTTTAACGGTCAAGTGATGATTGGTCCAGATGGTAAACAATATTCCGTACCAGCAAATTATGCCTCCAAATCAAAACTAGTTGAAGGAGACATTTTAAAACTGAACATAGATAATAACGGCGCCTTTGTTTTTAAACAAATTTCTCCTGTGGATAGACAAAGATTGGTTGGTCATCTAGTCAAAGAACAATCTAGCGGAGATTTTGTAGTCTTGGCTGGGGATAAAGTTTTTAAAGTATTATTAGCCAGTGTTACTTATTTCAAGGGCGATGAAGGTGATGAAATTGTCATCTTAGTGCCTAAGGCAGCAGATAGTGAATGGGCTGCCGTTGAAAATATCATAAAACAAAAACAACAAAATCAAAATACAAATAAAAAAAGTGAAAACGTAGACGAATTGGAAATTGATTTGTAAATACACATGTCTGAAGTCATTTACCGAAAATATCGACCGAAGCTCTTCAAAGAAGTAGTTGGCCAACGGCCAATTAAAGTTACTTTGCAGAGTGAGATCACTTCTGGGCAAATCGCTCACGCTTACTTATTTGTAGGTCCCAGAGGAACGGGCAAGACTACCTTGGCCCGTCTTTTTGCACGCTCATTAAATTGTCTTGATCGTAAGGATGATTCTAGTGAGCCATGTAATGTTTGCCAGGCTTGTGAAAACTTTTTGCATAATCAAACTTTGGATGTGATCGAAATTGACGCCGCTTCGCATACTGGAGTGGACAATGTTAGAGAAAATATTATTGCCAATGCTCAAGTTCCACCTTTCAACAAAAACGGCTATAAAGTTTTTGTGATCGATGAAGTCCACATGCTTTCCAAATCCGCTTTTAATGCTCTACTCAAAACTCTTGAAGAGCCACCAAAGCGAGTGATATTTATTTTAGCTACAACTGAAATTCATAAAGTACCAGAAACAATCATTTCTCGTTGTCAGCGTTTTGATTTCAAAAAAATCCCTTTAGCTGATGTAGTAAAGAGGTTAAGTGAGATTATAGAATGGGAAAAAATAACTATCGATGATAAAGTTTTGACTCAAATCGCTCGTCGCTCAGAAGGATGTTTGCGTGATGCTGAATCACTTTTGGGACAGATCATTGCTTTGTCTCATGGTCAAGTGACTGATGATTTGATTTCTCTAGTTTTGCCACGTAATAATTGGCAAGAAATAGACGCTTTAGTTGAGGGCTTACGGATGCACAATCTGCCAGCTGTATTAAATCAAATCAATAAATTAGTAGCTGAAGGTGTAGATATAGATAGTTTGACTTCGGATTTGATCGAATATACTCGTCAAATTATGCTTTATCAGGTTATTGGAGCTGATTTTCAGCTAGAATTTGATGAACATTTCGTAGAAATGATCAAAAAACATGCCTCTAATTTTCCTTTAGCTGATATTTCCCGTTTATTAAATATACTATTAGCTAAAGTTCAAAGCCAACAAGCTGTTGTAATCGATCAATTGCCATTAGAATTAGCTTGCATTGAATTTTTATTAGCTACAGCTGACATTGCTAGTCCAGAGCCAACTGTCACTACAACAGCTCAAACTCTAGCTATAGATAATAAAGACTATGTTAGTTTACAAAAACAATGGACTGAATTAGTAAGCGCCTTGAAGCCATTGAACTCTTCTCTGGCCGGCATCATTCAAAGTGCTCATCCATTAGATATTCAAACAGAAGTTATTACCGTAGGCCTTGAATATCCATTTCATATTGAGCAATTAGATAAGCCAGGTGTAGCTGAAGAAATAAATAAAAATTTAACTAATATTTTAGGCCGTTCAATCAAAACAGTGCTAAAAATAGACGAAGATTTTAAAACTAATCAACAAAAATTCAAAGGTAGTCAAGAAGAAGAGGTGGGGGATGCAGTTGATACTTTTGGTGGAGAAGTTTTGTAAAAGTGTAATCAAATTTTAATTTTTATACTATGAGCAAATTAAACAAAACAAAAAAATCACGATCTGAAAAGATAACGATCTTTGTTATATGGATTTTGATAGCTTTTATTATTTTTGGTGTATTATCAGATCGCGGTGTTGAGGGTGAATCACTTATTGTAGGTACTTTTGGTTTAGTATTCTTATTTTTTTATTATCTCCTTTTAAACTTTTTAAAGCGTAAAATAAAAAAGCCAACCAATTTTAAAATCATGTCTGTCACATTGGGTGTGGTTTTATTAATTTTAAGTACAATCAGTTCAATCTTATTTGCATTACTTATTGACATATCAATGGATTCAGTTGCTTTTGCAGCTATGTTTTTAGGTTTTTTTCATACATTATTAATGCTACTTATTGCTTCATTAAAAATTTCAGAAGTTAGGCGCGAGCACACACAAGTTGCCAGCATTGATAAAAAGTTTAACTAAAATATAAAATAAAAAAGTCGCCAGTTAGGCGATTTTTTGTTTGGCTCGGGGCGCTGCGCTATTGCACAGCATCTTAGGAGCCTCGTTTTCGACTCGGATCTATAATCCCGAGCCTGCACTCACTTCGTTCGTTTGGCTCGGGGACAGGGAGTCGAACCCCGATTAACTGGACCAGAACCAGTCGTCCTACCATTAGACGATCCCCGAACGTGAAAATATTATAAAATATTTACTTTACTTAGTCAATCAATTAAATTTAGTTATGATTGACAAAACATAGAGAAGATGGTAAATATTAAAAATCTTAGTTCTTGACACACTAAAACGAAAGGGCGAGAAAATGGACAGAAACATGGTAGGAGGTACTGTAAGCAAATTCATGGAGCACGCAATGCAGAGACTGATCAATGTCAGTCCAGATGATGCGGCCAGAATTGCATTCTGGGAGAGATTATGCAAACTTGGCGCATCTAACATGAAAGAGCAGGGGCCAGAAGCCGTAGAAGACATCGATGACACCGTTCATCTAACAGCAGCTGAATGGACAGTTTTGGATGCTGAGATAGATGAGCTCTGTCAACAGGCACATGTCTAATCAAAGACTTGAAGTCCGCGATCGTATGCACGATCGCGGCTTTTCTTTTTGACACAAAGCCTAAGAAATGAGATAATTTCGCTGTTATGCAAGATAATTATCAACAAAAAAAGCAAGTTCAGCGAGATTATTATAATGCTACAGCTGCTAAATACGATGCTTGGCATACAGAAACCGAGTCTGCTAAAATAGTTGATGCTTGGAATTTTGTTAATCTTAAAAAATTTCTAAAAAATAATAAAGTAAACAAATCTTTAGATGTAGCCTGTGGCACAGGAAGACTGACAAATAGTTTATTGCAAGTATCTGAAGAAGTTTATGGTATTGATTTATCTGAAGAAGTTTTAAATATTGCTAAGCAAAAATATCCGCAAGTCAATTTTACTTTAGGTGAAGTTGTGAATTTGCCTTATCAAGATAATTTTTTTGATTTAGTAGTTATTAATGGTTCGTTGCATCACTTTTTTGCTATGAACAAAACTTTTCAAGAAATATACAGAGTTTTAAAACCGGAAGGCAAGTTTATAATTTTGGGTGAGCCTAATGCAAATTATCATAGATGGTTTAATCCATTTTTTTATTTATGGATTTTAGTCAGACTAATTACTAGAGTTTTAAATATTTTTAAAGCACAAAAAACTGTGCCACCAGAAATGATTGAGCCTGATGCCGAAGTTTTTCTGCCAAGTCAAATGAAGCAAGCTTTAATAAAAACAGGATTCAAAATAGAACAATTTTATACTTACGATTACTTGCCGCGGACAGAGGCTAGGGGATTTTTAAAGATATATAAAGCATATTTGAAATTAGAGCATCGTACTTTAGCTAAGATATTTCCAGGTCTTGGTAGCGCCATTCAATTTTTAGCTAAAAAATAAGCATATTTGGACTTGAAAAAATTGAGATTTATGCTAAAATATCCGCATATTTAAAAAAGATAATTTATATGACAAAAACTAAATTACCTCGAAAAGTAGCTATTACTAAAAACCAAGTACGTCTAGCTTTTGCTGGTATCATGATTTTGGCAATTTTTAGCGCTCTTGTGGTCTGGCCAAGTAATTCTGGCTGGTTTTCTAAATTTAGAATACATTTAGGTTTAGATTTACAAGGCGGCACTCATCTGGTCTATGAAGCTAACGTTGATAACTTTGCCGATGCAGACAAAAAAGAGTCCGTGGAGGGCGTCAGAGACGTTATTGAGCGTCGTGTAAACGCTTATGGTGTATCTGAACCAACTATTCAAACAAATTATAGTGGAAATCACTATCGTATCATTGTTGAGCTAGCTGGCGTCCAAGATGTAAGTGAAGCTATTGAAATGATTGGCGCTACACCTTTATTAGAATTCAAAACTGTCGGCGCTCCAATTGTTGAAGAAACAGAAGAAGAAATATTAAATCCTGAAAAAGATACAGCGCAAGGTTTGTTAGAACAGGTTTTAGCAGGAGAGGATTTTGCAGCGCTTGCTCAAGAATTTAGTGAAGATTTGGGTTCGTCCGTTGATGGTGGTGAATTACCATGGGTAACACGTGGACAATTTGTACCAGAATTTGAACAAGCTATTTTTGAAGATTTAAAAATTGGAGAAATTTCTCCAGAACTAGTTGAGTCACAATTTGGTTATCATATTATAAAAAAACTTGAAGAACGTTTAAATGATTCTGGTGAGACAGAAATACGAGCCGCTCACATCTTAATTCAAAAACCAAACGCTGATTATGCTAATATCAATTGGGAAAATACTGATTTAGGTGGTCGTCATCTTAAACGAGCAAACTTAGAATTTGATCAAAATACCAACGCTCCATTGATTGGATTAGAATTTGATAGCGAAGGAAAAGATCTCTTTGCTTCTATTACTGAGGCTAATGTTGGAAAACCAGTGGCTATTTTTTTGGATGGATTCAAAATTTCTGAGCCAGTTGTTCAAGAAGCAATCAAAGATGGGCGAGCTGTTATTTCTGGTAGTTTTGGTATAAAAGAAGCCAAAGATATGGTTAGAGATTTAAATTCAGGTGCTTTGCCAGTACCAATCGAATTAATCAGCCAGCAAACAGTTGGTGCTTCTTTGGGTGATATTTCAGTAGAAAAAAGTTTAATAGCTGGTATTATTGGCTTACTTGCAGCAGCATTGTTTATGCTAATTTATTATAGATTACCAGGATTGATTGCGGTTTTGGCTTTAGCTGTGTATTCTTTGGTCACACTAGCTTTATTTGAAATGATCCCAGTGACCATGACTTTAGCTGGTGTAGCTGGATTTATTTTGTCGGTTGGTATGGCAGTAGATGCTAATATTCTTATCTTCGAAAGAACAAAAGAAGAATTATACGAAGGCCGTAGTTTAACATCATCTGTTGAAAATGGTTTTCAAAGAGCTTGGACATCTATTCGTGATTCAAATATTTCATCCATTATTACTTGTTTGATCTTAGCTTGGTTTGGAACATCTGTTGTCAAAGGGTTTGCCATCACTTTAGCGATTGGTATTATCATCTCTATGTTCTCTGCTATTACTGTGACACGTACTTTTTTACGCATGATTGTAAAACGTAAAATAGAGGATAAGTTATGGCTATTTGGTATAAATAAAGAAAAGAATAATCAATAATATGTATAACATTATTAAAAATAAAAAATACTGGTTTACTTTTTCTGGTATTTTAGTAGCACTGAGCATTGCCGCGCTAGCCATTTTTGGTTTAAAACTAGGCATTGATTTTACTGGTGGTAGTTTATTAGAAGTATCCTATGAAACAACCCGACCAAGTATCGCTCAAGTAGAGGAGTCGCTAACGCCCTTAGAATTACAAAGTATCCGTATTCAGCCTACTGGAGAACAAAATTTCTTTTTACGTTTTGAAGACGTCAGTGAAGATGTGCATCAAAAGATTTTAAGTAATCTAAAAAATATTCAAATTGATGAACAAGCTGCGGCTCTTACTGAATTAAGATTTGAATCTATTGGGCCAACTATTGGTCAAGAATTAAAAAGCAAGGCCATTGAAGCCATTGTTATAGTGTTATTATTTATTGTCTTTTATATTGCTTATGCTTTTAGACAGGTTTCTAAGCCAGTTGCTTCTTGGAAATACGGTATTTCAGCAATCATTGCTTTGGCACACGATATTTTAATTGTTACTGGTATATTTGCAATTTTGGGTCAAGTGGCCAATGTTGAGATTGATACCTTATTCGTAACTGCTTTGCTTACTATTTTAGGTTTTTCCATTCATGATACCATAGTTACTTTTGATAGAACTCGTGAAAACCTATTTAAAGTACAAAACCAAGCTTTTGATGAAATTGTCAACCTTAGCGTGAACCAAACTATTGTCCGATCTATAAATACCTCGGTAACAACCCTATTTGTATTGCTAGCTATCTATATATTTGGCGGAGAGAGTATTAAATACTTCGTTTTAGCCTTGATTTTAGGTGTCATTATTGGTACTTATTCCTCAATCTTCGTTGCTTCGCCACTATTATCTCTTTGGAACAAAAAAGCTTAATTTTAGCTAAAATTAGCCAAATATCTCAACCCTATTGACAGACCGTTAATAGGGTTGACTTTTTCTGATAAATATGTTATTATGGAAGAGATTTAAATAAATGAAACAAACTTATGGGTTCTATTTTAGACCAAGTTATGACTGCACAACAACTCTCTCATTTGTCAGAGTTCAATCCCGCTCAAACTGTTGAGCGTATTTTGGAGGTATTATCTGAACGTGAGCAAGAGATTTTGAAGATGCGACATGGATTGGCCGGCTTTAAGAAAAAAACACTAGAAGAAATTGGCCGTCAATACAGTATTACTCGTGAAAGAGTACGTCAAATTGAAAACAGTGCACTAAAGAAAATTATCAAAAACTTTGATCAAAACTTCTTGAAACAGATTGAAGATATTGCCAATGCTATCTTAAATGAGCATGGTGGCATGATGTCGGAAGAAAACTTGATTAAAGAATTGTTAGTTGTGCCTGGAGCAACAGCTGAAAATAAAGCTGCTATTAACTTTGTCTTGAACCAACTCTTAAATCATCGTTTTCATTTTGTAAAAGAAAGTAAAAAAGTTTATAGTTTTTGGAAAACACCAGAAGCTTCTATCGACTTTTTTGATAAGGTTATTGATGACATTCGTCAATTGATTCATGAGCATAAAGATACAGTTATTTTAGAAGACTTGATCAAAAAAATCACTCAAGCCAACTTTTTTTCTAGCAATGATGATTTAAATGATAAAATGGTAGTTAACTTTTTGGACATTACCAAAAAGATTGAAAATAATCCTTACGAAGAGTGGGGTTTAGCCGAATGGCCAAGTATCACTCCAAAACGCATGAATGACAAAATCTATATTGTCTTGCGTAAAGAAAGTAAGCCATTGCATTTTACTGAGATCGCAGAAACTATCAATAAGATGGAATTTGATCAACGTAAAGCTTATCCAGCTACCATTCACAATGAATTAATCTTAGATAAAAAATATGTTTTAGTGGGCCGTGGTATTTATGCCCTAAAAGAATGGGGTTATAAACCTGGTGTAGTTGCTGATGTAATTGCTGAAATTTTAAATGAAATTGGCCGCCCAATGAGCAAAAAAGAAATTATTGCTGCCGTTCTAGACAAGAGGTTGATTAAAGAAACCACTATTGCCCTAGCCTTAATGAATAAAGATCGTTTTGCTAGAGATGAAAAAGGTAGATATTTACTAAAAGAAGCTTAAAATGCTTCACTCTCATACTTATAATGACAGAATGGCTCGCTAAACATTTTTTAATAGCGAGTTATTTTGTTTCTAGCTTTAAAAAAATGGTATAATAAGCTATAATATCTATAGCTAAAAATAAAAATAATTATTTTTGAATGCAGATAGAAATAATAAATTTCGTTATCGACTTCGCGCCACTTTTTGCCGCAGCCGATCAAGGACCAGCCTATGCTATCTGGTATCTTTTTAGTCATGGCGGCTGGGTTTTATTTGTTATTCTTTTTATTGTTCAGGGATATTGGTTGTGGCTATTTAATAAACAAAATAAATGGTTTGCCAGCAACAAGTTTATTTTATTAGCTGTTGACATACCCAAAGAGCATGAACAAACTCCAAAAGCAGTAGAACAATTATTTTCTACTATTTCTGGTGCTCATGCACCTTTGAGTAAAGTAGATGACTATTGGGCTGGTATTTTTCAGTTGTCTTTTTCTTTTGAAATTGTCAGTATTGATGGATATGTTCAATTTTTGATCCGTACACCATCTCAATATCGAGATGTGGTAGAAAGCTCTATTTACTCACAATATCCAGATGCAGAAATAACTGAAGTCGATGATTATGTTGATTGGGCGCCAGAAGATTATCCAGACGATACATACAATATATGGGGCAGTGAAATAATTCCGGTGTCCCATCAAGCTTTTCCAATCAAAACTTATCCTGCTTTTGAAGATAAGGTTAGTGGTGAATACAAAGATCCTTTGGCTGCGATACTGGAAACGATGAGTAAAATTCATGTTGGTGAGCAAATTTGGTTTCAAATTCTAGTAAAGCCAACTGGTTTTGAATGGGTTCAGGAATCTCAAAACATGGCCTTAAAATTGGCTGGAAAAAAAATTAAAGAAAAAACCAGTAAACCCAATGAAGTAGTTGACTGGATTACCAATAGCATGGATAAAATAGGCGAGTTTATTTTTCCTTTATGGAAAGAGAGCAATGAAAAAGATGAGCTGCCTAGCATGATGCTTCATTTGACTCCAGGTGAAAAAGATAGCATTGAAGCAATCCAGAATAAGGCTTCCAAGATGGGTTTTGAGTGTAAAATTAGATTAATATACCTTGCGCCCCTAGAAGACTATTCACCAAATAGAGCGGTCTCGTCAGTCTTTGGTGCCGTTAAGCAGTTTGCTGACTTGAATTTAAATGGTTTTTATCCTGATCCAAGAACCAAAACCTCAGTTAATTATTGGTTTACTAAATATCGAGCAAAAAAACGTAAATCTGCATTAGTTAAAGCATACAAAGGCCGTAGTGGTGCAGCTGGGCATAGTAGTTTTATTTTAAACACTGAAGAACTAGCTACTTTATGGCATTTTCCTGGTATGGAAATACGAACACCACTATTAAAAAGAACAGAAACCAAAAAATCTCAAGCACCTTCAAGTTTACCAGCTTCTCTTGGTATCAGTGATTTGGATGAATCTGAGTCAGAGAATCTTAAAGTACAACTAAACAAACAACCTGAATTTACAGTAGATCTAGATAATGATTACTTTGAAGATAGATTTGCTAAAGACAAAACTGAAAGAAAAGAAGACGTAGAAACAGTAAAACTACCAAAGAGCGATGTTATCAATGCCTCGGGCACAAAAGGAGGGCCGCCAACTAATCTACCAATATAATAATATATGAGTCAAAATATAACTTTTTTTGCTAAGACAAACTTTCGTAATTCCCAAACAAAGTTTGGTATCAAGACTGACGACCGCCGTCGCCATATGTATTTTATTGGAAAAACTGGCATGGGCAAATCGACAGTTTTGGAAAATATGATTATTCAGGACATTCAGGCTGGCAAGGGTGTTTGCGTGATTGATCCACATGGAGATTTAGTAGAAAAAGTTATTGAGTATATTCCAGCTGATCGTATTAATGATGTGGTTTATGTTAACCCAGCTGATTTGGATTTTCCCATAGCCTTTAATGTTTTGGAAAACGTCAATGAAGCAGAAAGACATTTGGTAGTTTCTGGTTTGATTGGAGTGTTTAAAAAAATCTGGGCTGACTCTTGGGGGCCTCGTTTAGAATATGTTTTACATCATACTATTTCTGCCTTATTAGAGTATCCAGGTTCTACATTATTAGGCATCATGCGAATGTTAGTTGATAAGCCTTTTAGAAAAAAAGTAATTGACCAAGTTACTGATCCAGTAGTCAAATCTTTTTGGGTTGATGAATACTCAAAGTATCCGGACAAATTTCAATCAGAAGCCATCGCACCGATTCAAAATAAGGTTGGTCGATTCTTATCTTCTGCTTTGATTAGAAATATTTTGGGCCAACCTAAATCTTCTTTTACTATGCGTGAAATCATGGATAATCAAAAAATCTTATTGATGAATTTGGCTAAAGGTAGGGTAGGTGAAGATAACTCGGCCTTATTAGGTGCTATGATGATCACCAAGATTCAATTAGCCGCTATGAGTCGAGTAAATATTCCAGAAAATGAACGTAAAGATTTTTATTTATATGTTGATGAGTTTCAAAATTTTGCCACTGAATCATTTGCTGGTATTTTATCCGAGGCGCGTAAGTATCGTCTTAATTTAATTTTGGCTCACCAATATATTGAACAAGTTGATGAAATGGTTACGGCTGCCGTTTTTGGCAATGTTGGCACTATAGTTACTTTTAGAGTTGGTGCTACTGATGCTGAATTTTTGGAAAAAGAATTTTTTCCTACTTTTACTCAATACGATTTAGTTAATTTAACTAAATATGAAACTTATCTCAAATTAATGATCGATGGTGTAGCTTCACAAGGATTTTCAGCTATTACTTTACCACCAATAGATATAGGCTATGTTAATCCAGAAATTAAAGATAAAGTGATCGCTGTTTCTCGCGAAAGATATGCTAGTCCTAGACATGAAATTGAAGAGAGAATTACTCGTTGGAGTGAAAATAAACACGAAGAAGCGGCAACAGAAGAGAAACCGGCTAAAAAAATATACCCAGTCACAGCTCAAAGTAGCAATTCTGAAAAAAAACCAGTTAACAAAAAAACTAGAATCAAGAAACCTTTAGCAGAAGTTGATTGCTCATTTTGTGGCACACATACAGAGATAAACTTTATTCCAGATCCTAATAAACCAGTGTATTGTAAAAAGTGTTTAGAATTATCTAAGCAAGGTAAAATTCCTTCTCCTTCTAGTATCAAAAAAGTTAGTCAATCAGAAGAGAAAAAAGAAGATAACAAAGAGGAGTTTATTTCCTTAGCCGAAGCGCTTAAAGTAAAGCCAGAGTTTAAAAAAGATGTCCCAAAACAAGAAGAAAAAAAAGATGATAAAAATATTTTGGGGCCAGGAGAAGTTGTTAAATTTTAATCCAAAAAAATAAATGCCGTATTACTTAAAAATAAAAAAGTTAGACATTAAAACTGGTCAAGCTAGCATTGCCTTATTAAACGTTGACGAAGCTCGTCGTTATGGAATAAGAGCTGGTGATAAAATTAGAATATCTTGGCAAAACAAAAATATTATTGCTGAAGCTAATACTTCTACCAAAAGAATAAAACCAGGACAAATCGGTTTATATAAAGATATTTGGCAAAATAGAAATATTCCTGTTAGCACTATCGTTGAAGTGGATTTTTTAGAAAGAGCACCGTCAGTACAGGCTATAAAAAAGAGATTGTTAGGTAAAAAACTGACCTACAATGAATTTCATCAAATTTTTGCTGATATTTCTTCAGGCATATTGACCAGAACAGAGATTACATACTTTGTAGCCTCTGGTTTTATGCGTGAATATAGTAATGAAGAACTGTACTTCATGACCAAGGCCATGGCCGAAACTGGAGAAGTGCTTAAATTTCCCGGTATGACAGTCGATAAACATTCTGTTGGAGGACTGGCTGGCAATAGAACAACTATGGTTGTTATTCCTATTATTGCTGCTTTAGGGCTGACCATCCCTAAAACTTCATCTAGAGCCATTACTTCGCCAGCCGGCACATCAGATACAATGGAAGTTTTAGCACCGGTGTCTTTTACGGCTGCGCAAATAAAAAGCATCGTCAAAAAACATGGTGGTTGTCTAGTTTGGGGTGGAGGATTAAATTTGGCTCCAGCTGATGATAAGATTCTTAAAGTTTCTTACCCATTATCTTTAGAGCCGTATAGTAAGATGTTAGTTAGTATTATGGCTAAAAAAGTAGCCACTGGAGTTACTCATTTAGTTATTGACATGCCAGTTGGTAAAACTACCAAGATTCCTAACATGAAAATAGCTAAAGACTTGGAAACAAAATTTAAATATATTGCTAAAAAATTTGGCATTAAAATAAAGGTAATCATGATCCAAACTGAAGATCCAGTTGGTCGTGGTGTAGGGCCGGCCTTAGAAGCTAGAGATGTCTTAAGGGTATTACAACAAAAAGATAACTATCCAGCTGATTTAGCTAATAAATCTATTCACTTGGCTGGTGAGTTATTAGAGCTTTCAGGTAAAGCTAAAAAAGGTAAAGGTGCGCAGATGGCTTGGAAAGTTTTGGAGGATGGCCAGGCTTGGGAAAAAATGAAAGAAATCATTAAAGCTCAAGGTGGAAATTCTGAAATTCGACCTGAAGATATTACTATTGGTGCCTGTAAGAAGTACTTTAATGCGCCAAAATCAGGTCTTATTAGCTTTACAGACAATAAGATGATTAATACTGTCGCTCGTATTTTAGGTGCACCAGCTGATCAACTAGGCGGTGTTTACCTTAATAAAGAATACGGTGACAGAGTTAAAAAAGGCGAGCGCTTATTTACGCTATATGCTCGTAATAAAGAAAGAATCAAACTAGCTTCTAAGGCTTTGGAAAAAAAATCTATATTTAAAATTGGTAAATAAAATATGATTATTGCTTCCGGACCAGTTATAGTAGAAAAAAATAAAGTATTACTTGATCAACATGGTGATACTGATTTTTGGAAATTTTGCGGTGGTAGAATAGAGAATAATGAGTCATTAATAGATTGTGCGAAGCGAGAAGCTAAAGAAGAAGTGGGCATTGATATCAAAATTATCAATCCAGAGCCTTTTATTAGCTACACTAAAAAAGATACTCAAGATATAATTTTAGTGCATTGGTTGGCCGAAAGAGTAGGTGAGATAAAACCCGGTGAAGATATTAGAGAGTGGCAATGGCTAGATATAGATAATTTACCAGAAAACCTAGCTCCAAACATAATTCCAACTCTCAGGCATTTTAATTTAATGAAATAAATTTAACCCCCTAAATCCCCCTTAACAGGGGGACTTTTTATTATTAAATTCCTCCCTTGTCAAGGGGAGGTTAGGAGGGGTTAACTTGACAAAATACTAGATAAATACTAATATATTATATTAAAAGTACATTTGCAATCTGTGTTTACAATATGGAGGATCTTTAAAATGGCTAAGCAATTAGAGGTTAAATTCAAATGTCGTAACTGTGGCCACAATAGATATACAACAGTGACAAGAGATAATGGCCTAACCGGAAGTGATATTCAACGCCAAACATTATATCACATCTGTAAAGGTTGCAGTGTGATGTTCAGTAATCCTGACAAATTCTCTGTCAATGCCGTGCCGTTATTGCAAGAATGGCTTAATAGGCATGAGTCACCTCCACAGGATCTTGAAGAAAAAATACTATTTGAAGTATTTAATGATCTTTTCTACAACAGAAGTGGACTCGAAGAGAAGTGGAAAAGTTTTAAGCCTGTTGTTAGTGAAAAAATTCTTCAAACAAGCTTTGCTATTATTAAACAACTCTTAGCAGAGGAAACGGCAAGCGTGGAAGATTCTAATCCCGCTCCAAAAGAAAGTACCGTGCCGTTATTGCAGGAATGGCTTGATAAGCATGGGCCATCTCCACAGGATCTTGCAATAAAGATATTATCTGCAATGTTTACTGATCTTTTTTACGATAGAGTTGAATTTGATATATTATGGGAAAATACTAGTGATAACATCAAGGAAGAGATCTTGAAAACAAACCTGGCCATCATTCAAAGACTCTTGCCCGAAGACACATCAGCATAATATCAGCCATAGCATATTTACGCTTGGAATCTAAGTAGGTTCCAAGTGTTTTTTTATTGCTAAATACAGCAAAAAATGGTATTTTAGCTCTAGAGAATACAATAAAATTCACTATAAAAATATGATTACAATAGCCTTAGGCAGTATTCGTCAACCAAAAGTAGAGGCTGTAAAGTCTGCTTTTGCCAAAATTTACCCTGACAAAGAAGTAAGGATAATCACTGAAAAAGTAAATTCAGATGTTGATGATCAACCACGTGACTTAGAAGAAACAACTAAAGGTGCTTATAATAGAGCTCAAAATTTAATTAAGGCTGCTATTAAAGCTGATTATTATATCGGCATTGAAGGTGGTGTAATGACTCACCATTTTTTAAATAAAGAAAAATTCTTTTTAACTGGCGCTGTTTATATCACAGATGGCAAAATAGATAGTTTAGCTTATAGTGAAACTTTAGAATTAAGCGACTATGCTCGTCGAGAAATCATGGATAAACAGAGGGAGTTGGCGCCAGTGGCCGAAGAAATGTTTTCCAAAAAAGATGTACGCGGCACTAACGGAACTATTGGTGAGCTAACCAACGACCTTATTACTCGTAGCCAATCTTTTGAAAATGGCATTATAATGGCTATGGCTAAATTTTATAACACGACATTATATAATAATGAAAAGTAAAGCTCTAAAAATACTAGTAGGACTTTCAGGTGGTGTTGATTCAGCAGTCGCTGCTTTCTTATTGAAAAAAGAAGGGCACGAGGTATCCGCTGTTTTTATGAAAAATTTTTCTAGCCGTGATAACATTGATCATGAGTGTCCTTGGCGCAAAGACCAAGCTGAAGCTCAAAAAGTAGCTGATTTTTTGGGTATAAAATTAGAAACTTGGGATTTTGAAGAACAATATAGAAAAACTGTTGTTAAATATTTATTTGATACTTATCAAAAAGGCCTTACTCCAAATCCAGATATTTTATGTAACTCTGAAATTAAATTTAAACTATTTTTAGCCAAAGCTTTGTTGGCTGGGTATGATAAAATTGCCACTGGTCATTACGCCCAGATTATAGAAAACAAAAAAGGCTTTCATTTATTACAAGGTTTAGATGACAATAAAGATCAGTCATATTTTTTGTCTGGCCTTACTCAAGAGCAATTAAGTCACTCCTTATTTCCTCTGGGTAAAATAAAAAAGCCAAAAGTCAGAGAAATGGCAAAACAAGCTGGCTTACCAAATGCAGATCGTAAAGACAGTCAGGGAATTTGTTTTGTTGGCAAAGTTAATCTCAAAGATTTTTTACAACAAGAAATTCCGGCCAATCCTGGAAATATAGTGGACTTAAATGGAAAAATAATGGGTAAACATGAAGGCGTGATTTATTATACCCCGGGCCAACGCAAAGGGATAAACATTGGTGGTGGTCCAGCTTTATACGTCATTAGAAAAAATTTAGCTAAAAATGAGCTAGTTGTTGGCCCTAAAGAATCTATCGAGCTTTACACTAAACAAATTAAAGTTAAAAACTGGCATTGGTTGGGTCAAGCTCATAAATTTCCCATCAAGGCAAAAGGTAAAATCAGGTACAGGCAAACAGATCAAGCGCTAAAAATAGATAAAATAGGGGATAATTTGTACCAGATTACCTTTAAAAAAGACCAATTCGCCTCTGCAGCAGGACAGACTTTGGCTGTTTATCTTAAAAATGAGCTAATTGCTTCAGCTATTATAATTGACTAAAAAGCTAGTAATTTCTATAATTCTAGATAGTATAAATTAAAAATACATATGAAAGTACACGTTAGAAAAATCATTAACATTACTAGTCTCATCATTTTAATACTGGCCTTTTATTTCTTATTTACTGGCCATAGTATTTTTATTTTCTTTGGCTATATAGCTTTTTCAGCTGTCTTATTTTTACCACGCATTATTTATCGTCGCTTAGGTTTACATGAAAATTTTTCTAATGAGTTATTAGACTGGATTGAATTGTTCTTTTCGGGCATGGTTTTATTATCAGTAGCTGGCTATCTTTGGCTTTTTGACTTGCTGTATAATTATGATGCTTACGTACATTTTTTTACGCCCCTATTTATCTTTGTTATTGTAGCTGTTTTATTCAAAGCCGGCACTCTTCATTGGAATATCAAAACTACAAAATCTGATAATGTTTTGGCTTCTTTAGTTATTACCATGTCAATCATTTTGCTATGGGAATTGCTTGAATACTTCATAACAACGTATCTAGGTAAAAATATGTTTTTTACAGCCAGTCAGCCAAATGACACTTTATATGATGTGGTAGTCGGTTTTATGAGTTTACCAGCTGGCGCTGTTTTGATGTACAAATATAATGACATCTTATTTTCAAAACTAAAAAAATAATATGAAAATTACTGGAAATGAACTAAGAGATAAATTTTTAGAATATTTTAAAAATAAAGAGCACACCATTATAAGTTCTGCTTCTTTGATTCCAGAAAACGATCCTACTGTATTATTTACTACAGCTGGCATGCATCCACTAGTGCCTTATTTAATGGGTGAAAAACATCCAGCTGGAACACGTTTGGCTAATGTTCAAAAATGCTGGCGGACTGGTGATATAGAAGAAGTGGGTGACAAAACACATCATACTTTTTTTGAAATGCTTGGGAATTGGTCCTTGGCTGATTACCAAAAAAAAGAGGCCACTGCTTATGCTTGGGAATTTTTAATTGATGTTTTAAAAATTAAGCCAACATATTTAGCTATTTCAATTTTTGGTGGTAATAAAGACATAGTAAATCACGATCAAGAAGCCGAAAAATATTGGTTAGACTTAGGTGTTCCGGCTACCAGAATTGCTAAATTATCTGATAACTGGTGGGGTCCAGCAGGACAAACCGGCCCTTGTGGTCCAGACACAGAAATATTTTACTGGAGTGGCAATAAAGCGCCTTTAGATACATTTGATCCTAAAGATGACACTTGGGTAGAGCTTTGGAATAATGTCTTCATGGAATATAATAAAAATGAGGCCGGAGAATTTAACCCCTTACAACAAAAAAACATTGATACTGGCATGGGCTTAGAGCGTACTTTAGCCGCTCTAAATGATTTAGATGATAATTATTTAACAGACTTGTTTTTGCCTATTATAGAAAAGATAGAAAAATTAAGTGGTAAAAAATATAAAGATGAAACAAAAACTTTTAGAATAATTGCAGATCATTTACGTAGTGCTACATTTTTGTTAGGTGACCCACAGGGCATGGCACCAGCTAATACTGGACAAGGCTATGTTTTGCGTCGTGTGATTAGACGCGCTGTTCGTTTTGGAAAAAACTTAGGCATCAATGATGACTTTACTAAAATAATTTCCGAAGTAGTTATAAAGAAATATAAAAATGTTTATCCGGAACTAAAAGCAAATAAAAAATTTATTTTAACTGAGATAGAAAAAGAAGAACTTAAATTCAAAGAGACGTTACAACAAGGTTTAAAACAGTTTGAAAAACTTAGAGCTAAAAATGCTTTAGATGAAAAAGCTGCTTTTAATTTGTTTTCTACCTTTGGTTTTCCATTAGAAATGACTTTGGAATTGGCCGACGAACAAGGATTAAAATTATCTGAAGAAAAGTATCAAGCTGAATTTAGCAAACACCAAGAACTATCCAGATCAGCTTCAGCTGGCATGTTTAAAGGAGGACTAGCAGATGATGGAGAGATGAGTAAAAAATATCACACTGCTACACATCTACTACATCAAGCCTTAAGAATTATTTTAGGGGACCACGTTGAACAACGCGGTAGTAATATTAATGCCGAACGAATGCGTTTTGATTTTGTTCATTCTGAAAAAATGACAGACAAAGAAATCAAAGAGGTGGAGGACTTAGTTAACGCACAAATTAAGCAAGGCCTAATAATTAGTTTTACTGAAATGACCGTTGAAGAAGCAAAAAAACAAGGAGCAATTGGTCTTTTTGGACACAAATATGAAGAAAAAGTAAAGGTTTATAGCATCGGCGATATTAGTAAAGAAATTTGCGGTGGTCCACATGTTGAAAATACTAGTGATTTGGGCCATTTTAAGATCAAAAAAGAAAGCTCTTCATCAGCTGGAGTGCGTCGTATCAAGGCTATTTTAGAATAAAAAATACCCAACGTTAGCATAAAAATTGCCTCTTCAAGCTAATTTGAAGGGGTTGATTTTTTATAAAAAAACTGGTATATTAATAGCGGAAATTATTAATGAGAAAGTCATGGACATTAAAATCTATAAAAAGAATTTTGATTTAAACGATCCGTTTCGACAGTATTTGCAAGAAAAATTTAAGGCTGTAGAAAAATACAAAGAAAATATTTTATCTTTTTCAGTAGAGCTAGCTCGTGATCAACATCACAAAAAAGGTGAGGTCTTCACAGTAGGAGCACAAGTTTCTTTACCACAAAAACAAAGTATCATAATAAAAGAAACTCACCAAGATGCTCATGCTGCAGTTGATGCGGTGCAAGATAAGCTAATAAGGCAGTTAGTCAAGCACAAAGATAAGAATCAGGGGTTAATTCGTAAAAGCGCCCAAAATTTAAAAGCCTTAAAATTTTGGCAAAAGAAATAAATTAATTTTAATTATACCTACATTCCATGAGCTTTTGGGTTCATGGTTTATTTATCAATAAACACTTATGCCTTGGTTACAAAACATATTCGGTGACGCTAACGAGCGTTTTTTACAAAGTTTGGATCCACTTTTAGAAAAAATAGACAAACAAGAACAAGAGTGGTCTAAATTATCCAACGAAGAACTAAAGAAACAAAGTTTAGAGCTAAAAAATCAAGCTCAATCTGGTACGTCCCTAGAAGATCTGACTGTGCCGGCTTTTGCTTTGGTAAGCTTAGCTGCGCAAAGGACACTACAGCAAAAACCTTTTAAAGTTCAATTAATTGGTGGAGTGGTGTTACATCAAGGACAAATTGCTGAAATGAAAACTGGTGAAGGTAAAACACTGACTTCAACTTTGCCAATTTATCTTAATGCTTTATCAGGAAAAGGTGTGCATGTAGTAACAGTCAATGATTATTTGGCTCAACGTGACGCTACTTGGATGGGACAAATCTATAACTTTTTAGGTTTATCCGTTGGTGTAATTCAGCACGACGCTTCTTTTCTTTATGTAGACGAAGAAGCATCTGATTTTTTGCAACCAGTAGAAAGAAAAAAAGCCTATCAAGCGGATATTACTTATGGTACTAATAATGAATTTGGCTTTGACTATCTACGAGACAACATGGCTCAGGGCGTTGATAAACAAGTTCAGCGTGGTTTAAACTACGCTATTGTCGATGAAGTTGATAGTATCTTGATTGATGAAGCGCGTACACCGCTTATTATTTCTGCTCCAGCTGAAGAATCTGCTGCCCAATATCGTCAATTCGCTCAATTAGTTAGCCAACTTACTGAAAATGACCACTACAATATTGATGAAAAAATGCGTAGTTGCACATTGACTGAAGATGGTGTTCGTAAAATGGAGAAACTTTTGAATGTTGATAATATTTATGAAAGTCATGGCTTAAGTACGGTCCATCACTTGGAACAGGCTCTGCGCGCAAGAAGTCTGTATCATAAAGATAAAGACTACGTCATTAAAGAGGGTGAGGTGGTAATCATTGATGAATTCACTGGCCGCATGATGGATGGCCGTCGTTATTCTGAAGGTTTACACCAAGCGATTGAAGCCAAAGAAGGAGTAGATGTCCAAAAAGAAAGCATGACGCTAGCCACCATTACCTTCCAGAACTACTTCCGTATGTACAAAAAACTGTCTGGCATGACCGGTACAGCTGCTACTGAAGCTGAAGAAATGGCCAAAATTTATAGTCTAGATGTAACTGTTATTCCGACTAACAGACCATTTGCTCGTGATGACATGCGTGATAAAATTTTCAAAAGTCATCGTGGTAAAATAAAAGCAATTATTAAAGAGATAGAAGCAAGACACAAAACTGGTCAACCAATTTTAGTTGGTACTGTTTCTATCGAGCAAAATGAAGAATTGGCTGCGGCACTAGATAAAACTGGCTTGCCTTTTAACCTATTAAACGCTAAACATCACGCTAAAGAAGCAGATATCTTGGCTCAAGCAGGTAGAAAAGGCGCTATAACAGTAGCTACTAATATGGCTGGGCGTGGTGTGGATATTATTTTGGGTGGATCACCAAAGGAAGAGACTAAAAATGAAGAAGTCAAAACTTTGGGTGGTCTACATGTTTTAGGTACTGGTCGACATGAATCTCGTCGTATTGATAATCAGTTACGTGGTCGTGCTGGTCGTCAAGGTGACGCCGGATCTTCTCAATTTTACATCTCGCTCGATGATGACTTGATGCGTATTTTTGGTTCAGATCGTTTAAAATCTGTCATGAATACTTTGGGCTTAGACGAAGAGACAGCTATTGAAAACAAAATGATTTCTCGTTCAATTGAGTCAGCTCAAAAAAAGGTGGAGGGACATAATTTTGATACGCGTAAACACTTGGTTGAATATGATGACATCATAAATAAACATCGTCAGGTTGTTTATAATTTGCGTCAAAACTTCTTAACTTTATTTACTGATCAAGAAATTGCCGAAGATGCCGAATATAAAACTTCACAGGACTTTGTTTTAAGTCAACTTAAAAAAGAAATCGAGGATGTTATTTCTTTTCATACTCTAGCCAAAGAAAACGTTGGTGATTTTGATCCAAAAGAAATAATCGAAACTATAAAATCAATTTTCACTCTTAGTAACACAGAAAAAACTAAATTAGAAGAATTATTAGCACAAACAAATAAAGATAACTCACATGAAAAGAGAACGGAAGTAATAAACTATCTAAATGATTTAGTTCAAGAAAAATATATGACCCAAACTGAGCACATTAACCAGTCCTTGGAAACTGCTCAAGCTTGGACACCAATGCAGATGATTGAAAGAGGAATAGTTTTGCGCAGTATTGACACACTTTGGGTTGAACATTTGACTGCTATGGATAAATTAAGAACGGGCATTGGCTTACAGGGCTATGGCCAGAGAGACCCACTGGTTGAATATAAACGTGAAGCTTTTAGCCTATTTAATAACTTAATTGCCCAAATCCGCAAGCAGATTGTTTATTCTATTTTTAAAGTTGGTTTAGCTCGTAAAATGGCTACACCACAAGTGGAAAAACAAAAACAATTTAACGAACAAAAACAAGGATTTTCACCATTTCAAAAACAAGTAGAAGACAGAGAAAATAGATCGGCTACTTTGCCCTCAAAACCAACAAATGAAGAAGGTGATAAGATTGGTCGTAATGATCCTTGTTATTGTGGTAGCGGTAAAAAATATAAAAAATGTCATGGAGCTTAAGAAAATTTTTAGTTTAATTATGCTAGCTTTTGTTGTGTCAGGCTGTAGCGTCACTGGACACGCTCAAGAAGTAAAACCATTTACAGACTACAAAAGTTGCGTTGAGCATTGTCAATCAAATTTTTGTGAAATAGACATAGAGAATAGAGCTATGTGTTTACAAAATGGCTTTGATACTTGCCAAAAAAATTGCCAATTAAAATTTAGATAAACTCTCATCTTAAAATTACAAAATGAAAAAGCTGCCGTATTACCGCGGTGGTTTTTTATATCTGATCAAATATGTTATAATATAAATAATTATTCAGCATAAATTTGTATGCCTATTTCAAAATTACCAATCCCTATTGAGAAGACAAGAGAAACACTCTTGGCTCAGAAAACCATCACCGAATCTGACTGGGAAAACGCAAAAAAGAATGCCACTCGCAGGCGTAGAACCATAGAAGAGGTTTTGATCGAGAGGGGATTTTTTAACGAGCAATTTCTATATGAATTAGTAGGAGATTTTTTGAAAATACCTTATGTCAATCTCCGAAAAATAAAACTGGACTTGGAAATACTAAACTTGTTCAATGAAAAAATGGCCCGTAAGGTTCAAGCAATTCCTTTCGCATTAGCAGAAGGCAAGGTGAAGATGGCCTTTGTTAATCCTTTGGATCAAGATAAGCTAGCTTTAGCTAAAGAGACAATAAAAAAAGAAATAATCCCTTATATTACTAGCCCTAAAAACTTCTTTTTTGCTGCCCGTCTTTATCAAAAAAACATCACTGAAGAACTGCATGAAATTATTAGTCGAAAATTTAAAAAAGTACAAGGCACACCTAGCCAATTAGACTTACCAATCATCCAAATAGTTGACGCTATCTTAGAATATGCCCTATTTGATCAAGCCTCTGACATACATATTGAAGCTTTGCCAGATGCGGTGGTGGTAAGATTTAGAATTGATGGTGATTTACATGATAAAGTAGAGCTACCAGCTGAAGTACACGATGCTATTGTAGCCAGAATAAAAATTTTATCAAATCTAAAAATAGATGAACATCGTATACCACAAGACGGAAGATTTTCTTTTTCTTTAGAAGGACAAGAAGAGTCCGTCAGAGTTTCAGTGATTCCTGCTTTTTATGGTGAAAAAATGGTGTTGCGTCTGATGACAGATGATGCCCAAAATTTCAGTTTAGAGAATATGGGATTTTCAGATAAGAATATCGCAATAATGAATCGAGAAGTCAAAAAACCTTTTGGCATGATTCTAGTGGTTGGGCCAACTGGTAGCGGAAAAACTACTACTTTATACTCAATTTTAAATGCTTTAAATACAGAAGAGTCTAACATTTGCACCATTGAAGATCCAATAGAATATGGTGTTCATCGTATAAACCAAACACAAGTAAACCCTCAAGCTGGTTATGATTTTGCTAATGGCTTAAGAGCTCTATTGAGACAAGATCCAGATATTATTATGATCGGTGAAATTAGAGACAATAAAACAGCGCAAATTTCTGTCCGAGCCGGCTTGACTGGTCATTTAGTCTTATCAACTCTGCATACTAATAATGCCGCTGGAGCACCGCCAAGACTGTTAGATATGGGTGTAGAGCCATTTTTATTAGCCTCTACATTAAATGTAGTGATTGCCCAACGTTTAGTGCGTCGAATTTGCCTCAAGTGCATTGAAAGCTACCATTTGACTCCAGAAGAAATCGAAAGTTTGAGCAAGGAATTTGATTTAGCTCAAATGTTACAACGATTCAAAGATTTGAAGTGGGTAGAGGATAACTTAAATTCTTTTAATGAACTAACTTTTTATCGCGGCAAAGGCTGTAAACATTGTCACCAGTCTGGCTATTCTGGTCGTGTTAGTGCCCTAGAAATTTTGGAAAATTCTCCGGCTATTCAAAAGCTAATTATCAAAAATATTTCTTCAAACGAATTACAATTAACAGCAATTGAAAACGGTATGATTACTATTTTTGAAGACGGCTTGCAAAAAGCCCTATTGGGAACTACTAGTATTGCTGAAGTTTTAAGTATCAAACATGAATAAAAATATGAAATATTTAGGTAGCAATCAAACAAATAATAAAAAAATACCAGAAACACCACCCAAACCGGTAGAGAAAAAAATTGTCAAAGAAAAACCGAATATTAAAAAAGACTTAACAACTGAAAAACCAAAGAAAAAAAAGAAAAATATTTTAAAATTTAGAACTGGAAGAGTTAGTTTGACTGGGAAAATGTTTTTTTTAGACAATCTATCAACCATGCTAAAAGCTGGTTTAGCCTTGACGCCAGCTTTAGAAACATTAGCTAAAGAAACAAAAAATAAATACCTCAAAAAAGTAATTCTTCATCTTAAAAATAGAGTTGAAAACGGCCAATTATTATCGGTCAGCATGAAAGAGTACACTGATGTTTTCTCGGAAATGATTATTGCCACTGTAGAAGTCGGTGAAAATACAGGCTTATTAGCTGATGCTTTGGGTAACCTAGCTAGCATCTTGAAGGGGCAAAAAAAATTACGTAGCAAAGTGATCAGTGCAATGATGTATCCAGTAATAGTTCTTATAGCCCTGGTTACTGTTAGTATTTTTTTGGCTATGTTTGTATTCCCTCAACTAGTGAGCATCTTTGAAGGTGAGGGAATAGAGCTGCCATTTGTGTTAAAGGCTGTCCAAAAAAGTATATCTATCATGGAAAATTACGGCGGTTTCGTTTTGATTGGAGCTTTCGTGTTACTAATAATCATCTGGTTAACCTTGAAATTACCAAAACCAAAATTAGTTTTACATAAGTTATTATTAAAAATTCCTTTTATAGGTAATCTAATTAAAGAGCTATCGCTAACTAGATTTGCTGGCAACCTTAACGCACTGCTAGTTTCCGGACTATCTATCGTCAAATCATTTGAGATTGTCGCTAAAACTTTGAATAATCTTCACTATCGTAAAACCACTAAAGAAATTTCCGTAGAATTAGCTAAAGGCATGTCATTAGCTAAAACTATGAGTAAAAGACCAAGTTTGTTTCCCTCGCTGACTGTGCAGCTTTGTCAAATAGGAGAAAGTACCGGAACTTTAGATGATATTCTAAAAAAAATAGCAAGTTATTATGAGGAAAGAGTAGATAATGTCTTGTCTAATCTTTCAAGCATTATCGAGCCAGTTTTATTAATTTTAGTTGGCTTAGCAGTTGGACTTATTGCTATTTCTGTCATTGGTCCCATGTATGAATTAACTTTAAGTTTTGCTGAATAAAAATGATTAACAACAAAGGTGTTACTATTATAGAATTGCTCATTGCTATTGGTCTAACAGCACTAATCACAGCTATTGGTACGGCATCTTTTTCTCAATGGCGTAGCCATATATCTTTAGCTAATCAAATTGATGAATTCAAAAGTAAGGTTGTTGAAATACGACAATTAGCTATTGCTGCAGCTGGTGAAACAAATTGGGGCATTCATCTAGAATCTGACCAGTATATAGTGTTTAGTGGCGATAGTTATAATGAACTGGAGCCTAATAATAAAATTGTAAATTTACGAAATATTTCAATATTGAATGCTACTAGTAGTTTGTCAAACGGCATCGGTAGCTTTAGTCCGGATTTAATCTTTACAAAATTTACTGGACAAACATCGAATACTGGAACCATAGAGCTAATTTACAATAACGATGTCGATATCACTAGATCTATTACTATTGATGAATTAGGGAAAATAAACTAATGATTTGTATAAAAGAAAAAGAGGGGTTTTCTTTGATAGAATTGCTAATAGCAATTTCTTTTATCAGTGTTAGCATTGTCACTATTTTGACAATGAATTCCTTTAATGCCAAATTGTGGAAACAAAATGAAAACGAAACTAAGGCTCATTTTTACGCCATGGAAAGCATTGAAGCAATCAAACTAATAGACTGGTCTGAGCTGGTTACTGGCGATTATCATCTAGAATTAGAGTCAGATGTTTGGAACTTAGTAATCGGAAGTGAAACTTTGGAAGAAAAGTATACTCGCACTGTACACATCAGTGAAGTGCAAAGAGAGGACTCAACTAATGGTCATGCCCATGGCACTATTGTAGAAACCGGCTTTGTGGATCCAGATAGTAAAAAAATAACCGTCACTATCACTTGGCTGGTAAATGAGGTAAGTAAGCAGATTATTTTAGAAAATTATTTAAATCGTTGGCCAGCAGATAGATTTATGCAAAGCAACTGGGTTGGAGGATCTGGACAAAGTAATTGGTCTGATGAAACAAAATTTTACACTAAAAACAATGGTATAGATATCAGTGTTCCTGGCATAACTACTTTGCTTTCTGGATTTTTAGATTGGAATGAAGCAACAACTACTGCCAATTTTAATCTACCAGGTAATTTTGATGAAAATGATGTTTTTGAATTAAATGACTTAGCTTATTTAGTAACTGAGAATAACTCTTCTGGTTCAGAATTTTATATTTTAGATGTTAGTAATATTTATAATCCATTTCAAATTTCTTCTCTAAACATGGGCAGCTCAGTAACCTCTGTAGTTGTCCAGGGTGATTATGCTTATCTTTCTACAAAAAGAAATACAGGTGAACTAAGAGTAGTTGATGTAAGTAGTCCCAATAGTCCTTTTATTGCTGCTACTGTAAATCTATCGGGCAACCAAAATGCTTATGACCTGGTAGTCAATGAAACTGAGCTTTATATTTTACAAGATGATGATTTGCATTCTTTTAGTATCACTGACCCTACTGATCCAGAAATGTTAGATAAAATTGATTTAGATGGAGATGCTAATGAATTATATCTATCTGGTAACAATGTTTATGTCGCTACAGAAGATGACGACAAAGAATTACAAATCATTGATGTCACTAATCCGGCTAACCTACAAGCCATCGGTGAGTACGATCTTCCGGGTTCTTTAAAAGGAACTGATGTTTTTGTACAGGGTACTAGAGCTTATATTTCTACTGAAAATAGTGGCTCAAATCCAGAGTTTTATATTTTTGAAATTTCCGACCCTACCGATCCAGTTTTTATTGGCTCTTATGAAGCAGGAGAAAAAATTCACTCTTTTGCTATTGTTGGTCCCTATGCTTTGTTGGGAACAAATTTTTTAGACGCTGAATTAAATGTTATTGATGTCAGCTTTCCTAGTAGTATTAGTGAAGTATCCAGCTTTGATTTGAGTGGAAATGTTCTTGGCATGTCAGCTAATTGTGCGGTAATTTATGCTGCTACTAGTAGTAATGACAGTGAATTCTTCATCATTTCTACTGAAGTTAGTGATTGTGGTTATGCTGCATCCGGAGAATTAGAATCGTCTACTTTTGATACGGGGTTTACTGAGATAACATATAATTGGGTCGCTTGGTCTGGATCAGAGCCAGCTAACACTGATATTCGTTTCCAATTTGCTACTAATAATAACCAAAATGGGCCTTGGAATTATCTAGGACCAGATGGCACAAGTAATACTTACTATTCTAATGGCGCTAAAGAATTTATAGATTATAGTAGCCATTTAGATCAAAGATATTTCCGTTATAAGCTATTTTTAACAAGCCAAGCTGATCTCCAGGTGCCAATTTTAGAAGAAATTACTATTAGTTATTCGACTTATCCATGATGATAAAATTAAAAAATGACCAACAAGCTTTTAGTTTGGTAGAAATTTTAGTGTATATTTTTATTACAGCCATGCTTTTAGTAAGCATCAGTAGCTTGCTTTTGGCTAATTTTAATATCCGCAAACAATTAAAAACTTCTGATTTAGTTTATAATAATGCTCGTTTTATTATTAATAAACTAAATAATGAAATTCATAACGTCACGGTTTTTGATGATCTACGACCAAATTCTGAACAAATTCTTTTTTATCCTAATACTGGTAACAGTTTTGCTTTTGAAGTTGAGAATAATAATTTAATCTATAAAGAAATAGAAGAGGCGGGTGGAGAATCATCTCTAGAATACATCTTAAATTCTGAACAAGTTGAAGTTCAAGAAATTATCTTTACACCCATAGATGATTGGCAGACTAATGAAAATAAGGGTGTGTTTATCAATTTTACACTAAGCACTGGCCATCCAGATGATGTTTACAGATATTTAAGTGAAAATTTTCAAACTTTTATCGCTATTCGTTAAATAAACATGAAAAATAAAACAAGCCTATTTTTATCTCAAAAAGGTGCAGCGGCAATTATTGCTGCCGTGGTTGTTGCTTCTGGACTAATGTCCATAGTTTTATCAACGACTATCATAGCTTTAAACAATAAAGCATCCATGAGATCTTTTACTCAGTCTATGCATAATTTTTATAATGCTGAAATAGGCGTCCAAGAAGCTTTGTTGCAACTCAGACGAGATCCAAATGATCTAATTTTTGATAGTTTAAATATTAATGATGCTGTAGTAAATAGTGAATTTGTTGAATCTGAAAGCGGAGCTTGCGATCCACCTTTAGAGTGTCAATTTGTGCCTGATAGTGGCTGGTGGGGAGAATATTTTAATTATTCTGTTAGTCACCCGGACATGCAAGTCGATCCTTATCCAGGCCCTACACCAACTCCTTTACAGCATGATTGGTATGATGATGATTATAAAACACATGAGCAAATAGACGCTAATGTCATTTTTGATTTAACTGACTGGTTTCCCTATGATGGCACAGAATGGGAAAATAGAGAGGGCTATAATCATGACTATCATTTTGGTCAACACTGGCGAGCAAATGTCGTTGCACCAAGTGATGATGACTATGCTTATAGTTTGGCGTCTGATGATGACTCTTGGGTTTTGGTCAATGGTATAGTAGCGGTTAACAATAGTGGCACCCATGCTTCTTTTACTAAAACTGGTGATATATTTTTATCAGCTGGAAATAACACAGTAGAACTTTATTTTGCGGAAAGACACACGGTTGATTCTGGTTTTCAATTTAGTTTTGACGATGCAAGTTTAATCATTACACCATTACCAGAGGGTTGTGGTGAAGATTTGGAATGTAATTCTAATATCCAAACAACAGCTAGTAGCACCCAAGCTACTCGTAAAGTGCGCTATACCTGTAATAATGACATTGCTAACTGCTTTTGGAGTGAATTGATACCCTAAAATCAAGACTTGCTCATATTGATAAAAAGGGCTATGCTAGCTAACACTAAATAAACAGATAAACAATGTTTTACCAAAAATTTATCCGACCCATATTGTTTCTATTTAAACCAGAAACTATACATAATCTTACATTTTCTTCACTTATTATATTTAATAAATCCCGTTTATTAAATGATTTTTTATTTAGAGTCTGTGACTATACTTCGCCTCGTTTAAAACAAAAATTTTTTGGCTTATATTTTCGTAATCCCATTGGCCTAACAGCTGGCATGGATAAAAATGCTAAATTATCTTTGACTTGGGGAAGCTTCAATTTTGCTTGGGCGCAATTAGGCTCAGTCTCAGCTCAAGCACAACCGGGCAACAAGAAACCTCGTCTCTGGCGTCTAGTAAAAGATAAGGCTATTTTGGTTTACTATGGTTTGTCTAATATTGGTGCTAAAAAAATAGCCGAAAAATTACTTAAAGATAAAAGTAGATTTAAAAAAAGAGGATTGTGGTCTATAAGTATTGCTAAAACAAATACCGTTGATCTGGCTCAAGCGGCAGATGACTATGCAGCTAGTTTCAAAATACTAGAACCATTAGCTGATATTATAACAATAAATTTAAGCTGTCCTAATGTAGCTAATTTTTGTGGACTGCAAGAATCTAAACTATTAGAACCAATTTTAATCAAAATTACTGAAATTAATAAAAATAAAAAACCTTTATGGCTGAAAATTGGCAATGATTTAAAGCAACAAGAATTAGACGACATTATATATTTAGTAAAAAAATATAATATAAGTGCCGTCATAGCTACTAACTTAGCGAAAAACAGAGAACGATTAGACCTAATTTCTGATCATCAAGACAAGCCAGGCGGCGTATCAGGCCAGCCAATTGCAAAGCAAGCTAATAAAATTATTAGCTATCTTTACAAGCATAGTGAAAATAAGTATAAAATAATAGGTGTTGGTGGAGTCTTTTCAGGAAAAGACGCTTATGATAAGATCAAGGCCGGAGCTAACCTAGTGCAAATTGGGACCGGATTTATCTATGGCGGGCCACTAGTAGTCAAAAAAATTAATCAAGAATTAGATAATATATTAATCAAAAATAATATCAACCATATAAGCAAAGCAGTGGGTCTAGAAGCTGATAAATATCAATTAAATTAACATAATGACGCTAGAACAGAAAGATTATTATAAATATCGTCTCTTAGAAATATTACCTGGTTTTTTAACCTGGGCAACTTTTATTATAGCAATCACTGTTTCTATTACCAACCCACTTTGGGGTATATACATTATCATTGCTTTTGATGTCTATTGGATTTTGAGAATTGGCTATTTATCTATCTTTCTATTAATCTCTTGGTTCAAATATCGTAAAACTATCAAGACAAATTGGTGGCATTTTTTACAAAAAACGCATACTAATTGGAAAAATTATACTCACCTTATTTTTCTGCCCACTGCTGGTGAGCCCTTTGAGGTTGTTGATAAAACTTTTGATAATTTAGCTAAATCAAAATACGATCATAAAAAAATGATCGTAGTTTTGGGTGGAGAAGAGGGTTTTAAAGGCCAATTTAATCCTATTGCTCAAAAAATCAAAGAAAAATATCAAGCTAAATTTTATAAAATAATAATCACCGTACATCCAAGTGACTTGCCTGGTGAGTTAAGAGGTAAAGGGTCCAACCTTTACCATATGGGTCATGAGGCCAAAAAATATATTGACGAACATAAATTTGATTACAAAAAAATAATTGTTTCTACTTTTGACGTTGACACTATTACGCATCCAGATTATTTTTCTTATTTAACTCACAAATTTTTATCCCACAAAAATCCTTACCGAACTAGTTTTCAACCAATGGCTTTTTATCATAATAATGTCTGGGGCTCTGATCCGTTTACTAAGATAGTTGCTAATTCTACAACTTTTTGGCTATTAACTGACTTAGCACGTCCGGATAGATTATTTACTTTTTCCTCACATAGTATGAGTTGGCAAGCTTTAGTAGATGTTGGTTTCTGGCAAAACAACATTGTAACAGAGGATTCACGAATCTTTTTACAATGCTTTATCAAGTATGATGGCCAATATCAAACCGAACCAATGCATGTGCCAGTCTCTATGAACTCTCCTCACGTTGGCCCATTTTGGACCAGTATGGTAAATCAATACAAGCAAATGCGCCGTTGGGCTTGGGGGGTAGAACATTTTCCTTACATGGTTTGGCGTTTTAGTAAAAACAAAAAAATTGCACTGAAGAAAAAAATGATCTATATCTGGAATCAAACAGAGGGTGTTTATTCTTGGGCAACAGCTCCGATAATTATTTTAGTCATGGGTCAACTGCCACTATTTATGGCTGAAATTCATGGCACAACAACTGTCTTAACCCAAAACGCACCTTTAGTTTTGAAAGCTTTAATGACTTCTGGCATGTTTGGATTATTGATAATTGCTGTCATGAGCATTGTTATCTTGCCACCAATGCCAAACAAAAAACGTTACAACAACTTTAAACCACTCCATTATTTATTAATGTTTTTACAATGGATTGTTTTCCCGATCACTATGATTATTTTTGGCTCTATTCCAGCTGTTGACGCTCAAACTCGCTTGATGTTAGGAAAATATATGGGATTTAATGTTACTAAGAAAAAATAATTTAAAAAATAAAACTCTATATAGAAACTAAAAACTTCCTCGATGAGGAAGTTTTTTATTATAATTTATTTTGATAGCCTCGGATAAAGTCAGTCGCTAACATTCTTTTTTTACCAGCCGGCTGCAGTTCTAATATTTGCAATGCTTCCGTACCAGTACCAACTAATAACCTATCACTATCTATTTTTATTTCTTCGGGAGCTAATTTTTCCAAAGATACCATAGCTTTTGTTATTTTTAGTTCCAAGCCTTTCAAGGTAGTAAAACTACCTGGCCAAAGTATAAAAGCTCTAACTTGATTTATAATATTCTCTGCTGGCTTTGTCCAGTCAATTAAGCCATCTTTTTTTCTAATCAATTTACATCTAGTAGCCTGATCATGGTCTTGTGGGGATGATTTTAATAAACCAGACAAATAATCAAAGATACTTTTTTTGATTAATTCTCCGCCAACATCAGCCAGCTTATCTTCCAAAGAAAAATAGTTGTCATCTGGAGATATTTCTAGCTCTATTTGCCCTAAAATTGGCCCATGATCCATTTTTTCATCCAATTGCATCAAAGACACTGCAGTAGAAGAAAAACCCTCTAACAAGGCTGATTGGATAGGAGATGGCCCCCGTAATAATGGTAATTGAGAAGGATGAATATTCAAAGCTCTTAATTCAGATAAATCTAAAATATCCTGAGGGATCATTTTACCAAAAGCTACAATAATAAATGTAGCTGGCAAAAATTTCTTTAAATTTTTTACAAAATTTTTATCTAAATCATCTACTTGTATAAGTGGTAGCTTATTAATCTCAGCGTATTGTTTGATAGGGGAGACTTGCGGTTTTTGTCCACGACCAGATGGCTTATCTGACTGAGTAATAACTGCGTTTACTAATCCTAAATCATGCAAAGCCTCTAAGCTTGGCAGAGCAAAAAAGGGGGTGCCCCAAAAAATAATTTTTTTGTTCATCTTTATGTTTATTATTAGCTATTTTTAAATTTTTGCTTTTAGCTGATCTAAGATATCTTGACCTTGAGTAATTTCACTAGCTCGATCTATAAACAAAATACCATTTAAATGATCAATTTCATGTTGCAAAACAATCGCTGTAAAACCTTTAAATTTTTCTTTAAAAACTTTGCCTGCTAAATCTTGATATTTTACTCTAATTTTTCTAGGACGAGTGACTAAGCCAAATATTTTCGGTAAAGATAAGCAGCCTTCTTCTGAGGTTTCTCGATCTTTAGAGCTAAAAGTAATCTCAGGATTAATATAGGCTTTATATTCACCATAATTACCATTGCCAACTACGATAATTTTTTGTTGTAGATCAACTTGAGGACCAGCTAAACCAACTCCATCATCAGCAAACATGATTTTTGCCATATCGGCTGCTAATTTTACTAGCTTATCATCAAAATCCGCAATTGGTTTTGCGCTTTGACGTAGTGTTTTATGAGGGTATTTAATTATATTTAACATAAGCTATAAATAACATTTTTTATTCATTTTGTCAACCTTACAAAGCTGAATCAATTTGTTATAATTCTACTATGAATAATTCAGGATTTCAAACTTTAGGCGATATATTTGAAGCTAACAAAGAGAATAAAGTGCCAGTTGTTAAGCCCCCGGCTCATAAATGGCAGGATTTTGCCTTGCAGATTATTAAAGAATTACATATTCCAGATTTTAAAAGAAATTCGGTCTTTAAAATTTGTAAAGATAATTCACGTGAAATGGTAGAGGGCTGTGTGACCGACACTAAGGAATTATGTGAAACTGGAGAACAATGGAAATATTTTTTTAAAGTTGTCGCCGATCGACTAAATAAAATTGAAGAAAATAAAAAACCGCCTACAAAATAAGGTGGTTTTAAAATATCTATGATTCAAAATTAATTACTAAATAACCAATTCCGAAAGGCGATTGGTAGCTTAATTTATTTGGTTTATAATTCAAGTCTTTAATAACGCCAAATAGAACCAACAAAGAACGTAAGGCTTCTTGACCAGCTGCTTGTTCTACTAAATTATGATCTAAACCAGATATTTTCTCTATATCTTTATTTTGTATAAACTCTATTAGCTTTTGATCAAACTCTTGACCTTGCGGAGAAAAACCAGCCGGAGAATCTTTCTGTAATTTTGGAGATAAATCAGCGCAAGCAATAATCGCCACTCGAGTAGCTGATTGGTCAATCATTCGATGAATATGATGGCCAAATTCTAAATGCTGTTTATTATCTAAATTGCTATAGCCAATCGGAATTACTTTTATCTCTGGTAAATGTTTAGTTAAATGATAAAGGGGTACTCCCATGGCATAATCTAATTTATCCGCTGAAGTCAAAACCATCGGCAATTTAGTTTCAGCCGCTTCTTTTATCTTATAACCTAAACCAATATCATTATTAAATTTTAATGTGGTTAATAAATCACCAAAATCTTTAAAGTCTACCTTTAGATCTGGGCTTTGATTAATAGAAAAATTATGCTCTTGTATTTCTCCATGCCTCCCAATCAACACTAAAACCTCAGGTTTAGTAGCGTATAGCTCTTGCTCAAATTGTTGAAGAGCTTTTTCAGTTTGTTCTAATAATTTGGTATTTTCTTTACCAACTTCGGGGATGCTTAATGGAGGATGAGGGACAAGGCCCGCAAAAACTATCATATTATAAACTTAATTGTTCACCAACTTTATGTAATTTTAAAACACGATCACTAACTTGTTTAATATTTGCCCAGCTGTAACCCAACTCAATAAATGTCTGTTCGGTGCTGACCCAACGACGTTTCCCATCAGCAATGACGTAAACTTGGTTACTTTCATCACTAATTACCAATGTGCCATCTTTAATTTTAGCAGGTAATAATTTTTGTAAAGAGGCTAATTGCTCAGCTGTGGCATTAGTAATCTCTAATTCAGGATAGTTTAAATCAATGATTTCTGGATCAACAATCGGATATTTTTTGCCATCTTTTACATAATAAACACCGCCATTTGAGGTATCACGTAATAAAGCTTCTAAGGGACTAGCGGTTACATCAGCGATCTCAGCGCCATCTTCTATAGCATTTAAATCAGCACTAGAAACAACTTCAATTTCTTCTGGATTAAATCCTAAGCTACGAAATACTTCATCAGAAGCAATCTTTCTTTTTTGTAATCCATCTAATAGGTACCGATCGCCACTTGGACTTTCTAAAATAGAGTAGGCTGGATATTTAATGTCATTACCATCAACAAATTTTTCTAATTCAGTACTGGCCACTGGTAAAACTAAGCCAATATCATAACGAGAAGCTAAAGCGCTGACAGAAGAGAAGGCTTGCTTTTTATTATTATGAATCAAATAAATTGTATCTGTATCTTCACCATCACGAGCTTTAACTAGGGATCCTTCTGGGATAACACCAGTAGTGATAACAGTTGGCGTAGAGTCGCCAAAATCATATCGATCCCAAATAGTTTTAAATAATTTATTACCATGGGTATGTGGTGTGTAAATATACATGGCTGCTGTTATCTTGTTAGCTGGAGTGACTATTGTACCGTTTGCAGTACAAGGCAAAAATGGAGTAGGGTCGTCAGCACAAGCTGGAACATTTGGTTTCCAGTTATAAGAATTTATATTGTCTATATACCATCTAAATTGTAATGCCGCACCACGTACTTGCTTGCCAAAACCACGCCAGCCCGGATTACATGACTGACCATCATAACAATAATAGCCCATTGCAAAAGCCAACTGTCTCTCTGTCGGTGTAGTGTCTTCCACTAAACTCATTTCTTTTTGCAACAATGTCAATAAAAACTGAGGGTTAATTTTAGCCTCATGAGCTGCGTTATAGATAACTTCAGAAGCGGAACGATTTTTATAATCAGCCGAAGTTCTTTCTTCTTCCTCTAAAATTTCTTCACCAGGACTAGGATTGTAGCCATTATACCAATAATTAGCCAAAGGACTATCTTTACTACGCAAAAAACTTCTAATTTCAACCTGATTCATTGATTGATAATTTATAGCTTGCTCATCAGAAATGATATTGGAATAATCAAAACTATCAGCCAGTACAATCTGTGGCATCAAGAATATTAAGGTTAATAGACCCCCTAAAAGTAAATACGGTTTTTTCATAAATATTTTTCTTTCTGTTTTTAATTACACTTGTTAATTCGCTAAGATATTATAACATATTTCAGCCATAATTTAAAACTTGAAACCGTTTGCAAAAAGCTGTTATTTTAGATAAAATCAAGCTATAATTATATATATAAATTATGGAACATAAACGATTATTCATTAGTATTCCGATCGACCCAAGCTTAGCCAAAGGCTTGCTTAGACATGTAGAAAATCTAAACATCCCTTTACAAAACTTACGACTAGTGAAAGCGGAAAATATGCATATTAACCTAAAATTTTTAGGTGACACAACATTAGATAAGTTAGATGATATCATTAAGACGGTCACTGAAGTTTGTCGAAACTTTGGTGGTCTAAGTTTAGAAATTAATCAAACAAAAATATTCCCAGTCACTGAGGATCAAAAACGACCAGCTAGAATCTTGAATGTTAGTTTTAAATATAATGAAAAATTACAGGAACTATATGACAAGATAGAGGATGCTTTATGGCAAGCCGGACTTGCGCATAAAGAAACTCGTCGTTTCACTCCTCATGTCACCATGGCTAGAGTAAAAAAATCTACAGCTATTTCTGAGTTTAAAGATTTTATAGACCTACCAGTATCTGGTGATTTACCAATTGACTATGTAGAATTACAAGAAAGTATTTTGGAAAAAACCGGACCAAGTTATTTTGTTTTAAGTACCTTTGATTTGTAAGATGGAAGAACATAAAGTATTAGGAGTAAAGATACATTCCCTAAGCGAGCAACTAACAAAAGAATTGTTGCTGAATTTTTTATCCTCTGATAGTCAACATCAAATTGCCACTGTTAATCCAGAGTTTATTATCAAAGCTCAAAAAGATAAAAAATTTAAAGATATTCTTAATGAAACTTCTCTTTCTACCATTGATGGCGCTGGCATTATTTGGGCTTTACAATTAGCCGGTCACAAAATTTCTCTTGATGATCGTATTACCGGCGTCAAATTAACTAGTATTTTATTAAAAATAGCTGAAAATAAAAACCTAAAAGTACTGTTTTGCCTAAAAGAAGGGGGATTTACAACGCCTGATCATTTCTTCATGACGATTAAAGAAAAATATCCCGAACTAGATTTTCAGGTTACTGAATGCAAACAAGCGCTAATAAAATCACAAATATTTGAACCAACTATCATCTTGAATGGCTCAGGAGCACCACAACAAGAATTTTGGATCGCTGAAAATCTTGATCGCATACCAAGTGTTAAAATAGCTGTTGGTGTGGGCGGTACTTTTGATTTTATTTCGGGCATGAAGAAAAGAGCGCCAAAATTTTTACGTAGTTTTGGGCTAGAATGGTTCTGGCGCTTATTAAAACAACCAAATCGCATTGTTAGAATTTTTAGAGCCGTAATTTTATTTCCAATTTTAGTAATAAAAAATAAATATGATAAAAACTAGATTTGCACCAAGTCCAACGGGCTATTTACACATTGGCGGATTAAGAACGGCTTTATTTAATTATTTATGGGCCAAAAAAAACAATGGTCAATTTTTATTACGCATTGAAGATACTGATCAGGCCAGATTAGTAGAAAATGCTAAAGAAAATTTAATAACAACTTTAAAACAAGTTGGCTTAGAATTTGATAACACGCCAATTATTCAATCTGAAAGATTAAAAATTTATACACAAGCCATAGAAAAATTAATTGCTGAAGATAAAGCTTATTATTGTTTTTGTTCAAGTAAACGTTTAGATGATTTAAGAAAAGAACAACAAGCTAATAAACAAGTACCTCGTTATGATAATCACTGCCGTAATTTGTCAACAGAAGAAGTAGAGAAAAAACTAAAAAATAACGAAAAATATGTAGTTCGTTTTAAAATTCCTAGTGATGTCATAGTAAAGGTGGAAGATCTAGTGTATGGCAAAATCTCTGTAAAAAGTGAGGATTTAGATGATTTAATCTTGTTAAAATCCGATGGTTTTCCTACCTATCATTTAGCTAATATTATCGATGATCATGAAATGGAGATTTCTCATGTCATTCGTGGAGAAGAGTGGCTACCATCTTTGCCAAAACACGTCTTATTATATGAAGCTTTTGGCTGGGAAAAGCCTAAATTTGCTCATTTACCGCTACTTTTAAACTCTGATAAATCAAAACTATCCAAACGCCAAGGTGATGTCGCTGTAGAAGACTTTTTAGCCAAGGGATATGCCCCAGAATCATTATTAAACTACGTCGCTTTACTTGGATGGAATCCTGGTGATGACCGAGAAATGTTTTCTTTATCCGAATTAGAAAAAGTATTTGATCTTGCTAAAGTAAATAAAGCCGGAGCAATTTTTGATCAAATAAAATTAAATTGGTTCAACGCTGAATATTTACGACAAGCAATTGATCGTAAAGATGGAACTTATCAAGACATTTTAGCGCAAGCAAAAAATATTTTACCAGACACTTATGATCTAGAAAAAGTTTTGCAAGTTGCTAGTTCCCGATTAAATAATTTATCAGACTTAAAAATAGAAACTACTTTTTATTATAATCTGCCAAATTATAAATCTGAGATGTTAATTTTCAAAAAAAGTAATAAGGAAAAAACTATTACTGGCTTGAACTTGGCTTTAGAGGTTGTTGATAAAACTACAGATTGGGAAGAAAATAATTTAACAGAAAATTTACAACAAGTAATAAAAGAAAGTGATCTGAGTCCTGGTGATTTATTTTGGCCAATCAGAGTTGCAGTTTCAGGTCTTGAAAAAAGTCCCTCTCCTACAGAGATCATGTGGGTATTAGGAAAAGAAGAGAGTTTAAAGCGTATAAAGTCAGCTGTGGATAAACTAAAATAATCTATTTTGCAAAATTAGGTATTTTATGTTATAATATAAAATACTAAAAAAACTAATGAAGAAAACAAAAACAAAATTCAACAAATTCGTAACAAGCGTCATCATAGCTAGTTTTTTAGCTAGTTTTTTATTACCCAATTACACATTAGCTACTGAGTATACTTTTGGTAGTGATTTAAATCAGGGTGTCTGGCAATTAAACCAGGATATCAATGAAAAACGCTCACAAATTACTGAATTAAAGCGTCAAATTGACGTTTATAGTAAAAATATCAACGCCAAACAAAAGCAATTATCTTCTTTATCTAATCAATTATCCACTATCAATGACGGAATTGCTAAAGTCAATCTAGAGGTGACGGCTATTGAATTAGAAATTGATACTTTTAATCTTAAAATTGCTAACACTGAACTACAAATAGAAGCTAAAGAAGATGAAATTGGTCGTCAAAAAGAAATCATCGCTGAATTGATTAGAACATTACATCGTGAACAACAACAAAATGGTATCTTAGAAATTTTATTACTCAATGAAAATTTCAGTGACTTTATGTCTGAATTAGACAACCTAGAACAGATGCAAGATAATCTACTAGATGGAGTAGAGGAGTTACAAGAAATTAAGATGGCCTTGACTACTGATAAAGACAAACTAGAAAAAAATAAAGATGAACTTAGTGTCTTAGCTGATAGACTGCTCACTAAAAAAGAATCTCTAGATGCGCAAAAATCTATAAAGTATTCCTTGATTAATGAAACACATGGCCAGGAAGCAAAATTCCAAGAATTACTAGACCAAGCTAGGAACGAACAAAATCAAATGAACGCGGACATTGTTTATCTAGAGCAAGTGGCCCGCCAAAAATTAAATAGACAATTGGAATTACAAGAACTCACTAGTGATGGTTTGATGTGGCCAGTTCCTTCTCGAACAATCACTGCTTTATTTCATGATCCTGAGTATCCTTATCGTTATATTTTTGAACATCCAGCCATCGATATTAGAGCAGCCCAAGGCACACCAATTCGAGCAGCCGAATCAGGCTATGTCGCTCGAGCCAAAGATGGAGGACAATATGGCTATAGCTACATGATGCTAGTCCATGCTAATGGCTTATCAACAGTTTACGGCCACGTAAACATTATTTCGGCATCAGAGGACCAATTTGTCAGCAAAGGCCAAACAATCGGCTATTCTGGCGGCATGCCAGGCACAAGAGGAGCGGGTAGGTTTACCACTGGACCTCATCTTCACTTTGAAGTTCGTCTAAATGGTATTCCGGTCAATCCAGTGAATTACTTACCTTAAATATACAAACAATATGGATCAACAAGAACAGCGCAGTGTTGCAGTAGAGAAAAAATCTGACTATTTCAAGATTATTTTATCTATTCTAGTAGTACTGCTAATAGTCAGTAATATATTTACTGTCTTTATTTTATTTAGCCAAATAAAACAAGAAGACCCTGGGCTAAATGGCTACGTACCGCCACCTACGACTATTATCGATGATGAGGAAGAGGGACTTGAACTAACAGCTAATGAAATCAATGTAGAATGGAACAATTGGCCAGTCAAAATAACAAGTGCCCTTGCCATCTTTGGAGATAAACTAGCTGAAAAAAGTGCTTTAGTAGCAAGTAATGAAAATTTTGTGAGTATTTATGGCTCTTTGAATAGTTTTATCTACCAAAAAACTTCTTTTTATGACGCTGGAATAATCGCCGAAGGTCCATACCAAGGAAAAACTATTTATCTAGCCGCCTTATCAGGTGAGGGGCCCAGCACCTTTGGTTTAAGCAGGGTTATTAATAATGATGGAGATTTAATAATTATAAAAAATGAGTCAACGCTTACTAGCTTAGAGTGGGTATCTTATGGTGCTTTATTTACACTTAATGAGCTTATTACTATCCAAAATATAGAAAATAATCCTGATAGTATTAGTATACCAAATACTAATAAATATTTTACCAAAGCTCCGTCTGATACCAAGAAACTTTTAAGTGACTATAACGCTGAAGAGGTATTAACAGTTAATGGCACGACTATTTATCAAGATGTAGATAATAACTGTTTTGTCACTGGTCAAAATGATCAAACAGCTGTTAATTATATTTTAAATCTGGACTTTGTAGGGGAGCAAAGTGATGATGGCAGTAGCTACCTCGGACTAAAACCGTACACTTTAGATGTTACATTTAATGACGGATCAGTTACTGATAATGAATATTTATTTCATGGTGCAGTACACTTTACTTTCAATACTGGCTGTTATGACTATGCGCATTTTATCACCAATGATTCACAATTAAGTGTCGTTGGACACACTGCCTCTGGAGAAAATATTTATGCTCTAGCTGATCAAAATATTAAAGAAAAAGAGAGTGACACAAAGCCATTGCTGCAAACAATGTATGACCGCATGTACAATCCAAGCGGCGAAACTAAAATTAGCTACGCAGCATTTTTAGCTGACTACCCGGTCCTTCTCTGGAAAGATCCATTTGGCAAATACGTAATATTTAGAAATGCTGAATATGTACCAGCTGCCGAAATGGGTAAGCCAGTCATCTATCTTTACCCTGAAGAAACTACTGATGTATCAGTCAAAGTTACTCCAAATAAAGGCTTAACAATTACTGAGCCAGAATATAAAGATGGCTGGTTTGTCAGAGCAGAACCTAATGGAGATTTATATAATTATGATGACAAAAAATCTTATCCTTATCTATTTTGGGAAGGGTGGGGCATCAATTATGCTATACCAGAACAGGGTTTTGTAGTGGCCAAAGAAAATGTAACAAAATTTTTAGCCGAAAAACTAGCTCAACAAGGTTTAATACCTACAGAGTATGATGAATTTATTGATTTCTGGGCACCAAAAATGCAAGACAAAGCTTATTATTTTATAACTTTTGTACCGCAAGAAGAATTTAATTTGTTAGCTCCACTAGAAGTTGTGCCACAACCTGATACTATTATCCGTGTTTTCATGGATTATAAAGGTTTAGATAAAAAAATAAATGTTGAACCACAAATACTAGAAACTCCAATTCGTGAAGGATTTGTCGTCACTGAATGGGGCGGAGCATTGCGCTAATGTTTACTAAATATAAAAAAATAATACCAATCTTATTAGTCCTACTTATATTACAAGTGGGACTAATTTATGTGTGGCTAAACGTAAACACAAACAGTATTTTTAAACAATTTTCAAGTAACGCAAAATTGACTACTAAAAATATTGAGCTGAACTTAGATAGTCATGATGCTTATTACATGAGCAAATCTTTCTATGATCAAGCTTACACACAAGGCACCAGCGACATAAACATGTCATCTGATAAAGTTTATGGTGGGATAATACCGCATCACATGTTACCAAAAGAAAAGATTGCCGCTTGGTTTATGGGCTTAGCAAAAACAGACTATGAAACAGTGGTTTTGATAGGCCCAAACCATTATGAAGTCGGGTCATCAAATATTATTATTTCACAAAATAAATGGCGTACACCTTATGGGGAAATATTTCCTGATTTAAAAATTGGACAAGATTTAGCTAATAATAAGGTCATAGAGATAAATGAGGATCCATTTTTAAATGAACATTCAATATCTGGTCTAGTGCCTTTTATAAAAAATAGTCTGCCAGAAGCGAAAATATTACCCATTATATTAAAGCTAAATACCCCACAAAAAGATTTAGACTATTTAGCTAACTATTTAGCTGATAACACTAATAAGAAAAAAACTTTAGTGCTGGCTAGTGTTGATTTTTCACATTACCAACCATTATCAGTGGCTAATTTTCATGATCAAACAAGTCAGACTGTGATAGAAGACTTTGATTTAAGTAGAGTACATAATCTAGAATTAGATTCTCCTGGTTCAATATATGCTGTTTTGAAATATCTAGAAAATATAGAGGCTCAAAAAGCTAACCTAGTTCTTCATACAAACTCTAGTGGTTTATTAAAAATGCCAGAAGAACCTGGTACCAGTCACTTGTACTATTATTTCTCAAAAGGAAAGCCCAGCAATCAAAATGGGCTAGGTATGATGTTTTTTGGTGACTTGATGTTGGATAGAAACGTCAAAACTAAAATTGAAGCTAATGGTATTGGCTATATTTTTGATCAATTGGCAGGCGAAGAAAATAGATTTTTTATGGGTAGCGACATAGTCAGTGCCAATTTAGAAGGATCCGTGACAAACAATGGAGACCATTATCCACCCGAGGCTAGTATAGACTTTGCTATCGATCCAAAATATTTAGCTGCCATTAAAGATGATTACTATTTTAATTATTTTAATTTAGCGAATAATCATATCTGGGACCAGGGAACAAGGGGGATGGAGGAGACTGCGCAAAATCTGAATAAACTAGACTTAAACTTTTCTGGCTGCGCTGATGCCATGATTGACACTTGTACAACTAAAATTATTAATATTGGCGACTCAAAGATTAGTATGGCCAGCTTTAGTATGGTGTATAATCAATTTGACCTAGAAGCTGCTCTAGAAAAAATAACAGAACTAAAAAGTAATACTGATTTAGTAATCACACAGATACACTGGGGCGTTGAATATGATCATCAATTTAATCAAACTCAACAAAATTTAGCTCATCAGATGATAGATGCTGGTGCTGATATGATCATCGGACATCATCCTCATGTTGTCCAAGGTATAGAAGTGTATAAAAATAAACCAATATTTTATTCTTTGGGCAATTTTGTTTTTGATCAATATTTCTCTAAAGACACCCAACAAGAATTAGGTATCGGCATATATTATGAACAAAATAAATACAATATACATTTATTTCCGATTAACTCTTCCTACTCACAACTATCTTTGATGCAAGGTACTGATAAAGCTTCATTCTTAGAAAAAATTGTTACTTGGTCAAATATTAACCCTGAAATTGCAAATCAAATAAGGCAAGGTGAAATCATTCTAAAATAATTTAATAAAAACAAAACCAGGCTAATTCACCCTGTTTTTTGTTATTTAATTGACGAAAAATAAAAAAATAGCTAAGATAGCTAATGAATGGATCTTTATACAGTGTCTCAAAAACAGCGGAGTAAAAAATGAGCAAAAACAGAAAAAAGGCTAACAAGACCCCGGTAGGGGTCATTGAAAATGATTTTAACAAACCATCCAAAGGACCAAATCCAGCAATCAATAAGGGTTGGTTGTTCTGGGGAAGATTCACACTACTGGTAACTCTGGTCGTCCTGGCCGGCCTCTGGGTTGCTGCTGTTGTGCCAAACCTATTCTAAACCATCACTCAAAGCAATGCCCCTAGCACCATGCCTGGGGGTTTTTATTTTTTTAAAGGATGAAATTGAGTGTGCATTTTCTCAGCATATCGATCTGAAGCATGCACATAGCGCGTCGTGGTGTCCAATGACTCATGTCCTAACAAAATCTGAATAGCAGCTGGATTAGCGCCATTTTCAGCCAAATAAGTAGCAAAACCATGTCTGAGAGAGTGGGCAGAAACAGGTATATTTATACCTAATAACTCACGATAACGCTTGATTTTATACTGTAAATAGTTTGCTGATAATTTTTTATTTTTATCTTGATTATTTCTACCCCGATAAGGGATAAACATAAAAGGCGAGTCATCAACTCGAGTTTTTAGATATAATTTTAGATGCTCTATAGCACGTGGCGTCAAATAAACAAAGCGTTGTTTTTTACCTTTACCCATGATATAAATGCGACCAGAATTATCTAATTGCTCACGCTTAAGGGATAATAACTCTGAAATACGCATACCGGTAGCAAATAAAGTTTCTAGCATGGCCCGATTACGCAACTTAATATTTATTTCTTTTTCAAATTTATTCGGCGACTCAATGATGGCGATCAGTTCATTCATCTCTGGTACTTGGCCGTACTTCTTTTCAGTCTTTAATAATTTTATTGCATCGGCATTGATCGGTGATTTATGATCTACATCACCTAAAAATTTTAAATAGGATCTTAGCGCTGATAAAATTCTATTAATACTAAAACTAGATAATTTAACTTGGGCCTTCTCATGAGCTGGTGTTACCCGCGAAGTAGAGGAGAGGTAGGCCTTAAACTTAATAACTGACCGTTTAGTTAATTTATTAAACGGAGTCTTAATGTCCTCGGATAAAAATATTTCAAAAATATTTAAATCCCTTTCATAGTTATAGACAGTTTCGGAGGAGTAATTATTTGATTGAATGTTCTCTAGAAATTCATCTAGGAGGGGAAGGGTGTATTTAGCCATATTTTAATCTTTATTTTATATATTAAGTATAGCCAGATTTATTAACATTGTCAAATTGAGTGTAAGAGTTATTATACTCAATTCAATAATAACAATATAAACACTGTAAAACATACAAAATAGCCTCTACAGTGTCTATTTAAAGAATACTCTATCACCAAATCTTAAATCAATGTAATCAATGTCTAAACCAATTACATTTCCAGCTAATACTTTTTTCAAATTATTTAGCTGTTCTATGATATCTTTGTTAGCATCTATCTTAACTTTATAACCAATTCTTACCTGAGCCTCAACGGTACTTAAATCATCGCTTAAAATAATTGTTTGCAGTATTGGCTCACCAGTAAATGTACTTTGCCAATTTAAATAAATATTATTTATAATACTCAGCTCATTTTCAGATAAAATTTGTTCTCCACTAGGTCTAATATCACGAAAATCCTGTAAAATAAGGTACTTTTCGTCCTTTTCGGCTATTTGACGATTTAAGGCCCCTTTAGAACTTAAGAGGTATAAAGTATCATCTTTTTGCCAAATGAACTGAGAAATCTTTTCCTGGACGTCTATTTGGATGGTGTGCGGAAACTTTTTTACGATATTCGCTTGATCTAGGTTGTATTCTGTCATCAAATCTTCTGACAAAGCTGTTTCATCAAATAAAAAATAATTATTATTTTTAAATATTAAGTAACGGCGTTGATCTAAATGTTCATCTATTAACTCTTGAACGCTAGCTAATTCTAGATCCTCATTGTTGATCAACTCCACATCATTTAGACGAAATACTTTGACTTGAAAGATGGATTGAACTAACAATAAGATCAAAATAAAAAAAATAATTTGCTTAAGACGAATTTTATTTTTTTTATTTTTACCAGAATAATAATCACGCGGCGCACGTTGTGCTCTGCCTGGAATGTGTTTCTGCCAAGATTTTTTACTTTGAATACGCATAATTCACTCTACCCCCTTTATCAGTCCCTCCTCTAATTTGTGTCGTTTAATATTATTAGATAATAACTCTAGGTAAATTAGAATTTATTCTAGTAACAACTTCATAGTTGATTGTCTGACTTAAAAATGCTATTTCTTCCGCTGTAATATCGTCTCCTAATAAAGTCACTACTTCCCCTACTCCTATCTCTGTCTCTTGTGGTAATTCTACCATAGTTAGGTTCATGCAAATATTACCGCGTACTGGATACTTTTTATTTTTAATTATAACTTGGGCTTTGTTAGACAATGATCTATCGTAGCCTTCGTTATAGCCGATAGGTAAAATTGCAATTTTTATATCTTCATCTGCTTGCCAAGTACGGTTATAACCAACTGTTTCACCGACTTTTATATCTTTGACTTGAATAATTTTTGTTTTCCAAGATAAAACTGGTTTTAATTCTATATTTTTTTCTTTGCCAAGTTGTTTAGTTTCCTCACTTGGCCATAGGCCATACAGAGAAACTCCTAAGCGAATCATATCACCTTGTGCTGTTGGCTGACTAAGTGAAGCCGCTGAACAAGCGGCGTGTTTTTTGTATTGCGGAAATTGATCAGTGATATTTCTAAATTTTTCTAATTGCTGCTCGGTAAAATCTTGATTATTACTTTCTGATTCTGCAAAATGTGTAAATAAACTAATTATTTTTAAATTATCTAGTTTTTCTATTTTTTTAATTACATCCTCTGACTCCTCTGCTCTAAAACCTAAACGAGAAGTACCGGTGTCTATTTTTATATTAATTAAAAATTTATGATTTAAACTATTTAAATATTCAGCAGTTTTCAAATCATAAATTGGTAAAATTATTTTCTGCTCAGCGGCAATTTTTAGACTCTCCTCTGCTTCGGGGCTTGTATCAAAATAACTTAAGACAACTAGTGATTTAGAAGTTATTTTAGTTAAAGCAATTGCTTCTTCTAAATTTACAGTCATTAAACCTGTCACATCATCATTTTGATCCAACAAGCTAGCTATCTGCTCGACACCATGCCCATACGCATTACTTTTCACCACCGGCCAAATTTCAGACTGGGGAGCAATTTTTTTGAATTGTTTTATATTATGAGCAAGATTATCTTTGTTTAATTCAAGCCAAGTTATCATCTAGACAGATTTTTTAATTTCTTTAAAAGATAGATATTTCTTCAAAGCTTTTGGCATTTTGATAGTACCGTTTGCAGTTTGATAGTTTTCCATGATAGCCATCAAAGCTCGTCCAAAAGCCATACCAGTGCCATTTAAAGTATAAGCGAGTTCTTTTTTATCTCCAGTTTGATATTTGATATTCAAACGACGAGTTTGAAAATCTGTGGTATTTGAGCAAGAAGTAACTTCTCGATATTTTTCTTGCGCTGGCATCCAAGCTTCAATATCATATTTTTTAGCAGCCGGACAGCCTAAATCACCACTACAAACATTGACCACTTGATAAGGAATGCCGAGTTCTTGCCAAATTTCTTCTTCAATAGATAAAATATCTTGATGAATACTCTCAGCTTGATCTGGTTGACAAAATGCTACCATCTCTATTTTATCAAATTGATGACCACGTAAAATACCTTTTGTATCTTTGCCATAAGAGCCGGCTTCCCGACGATAAGCTGGAGTGAAAGCAAAATATTTTTTTGGTTTTTCTAAATCCAAAACTTCATCAACATGATAATTTATCAGTGGCACTTCAGCTGTACCGATCAAATGCAAATTATCATCTTCTTGATTTACATTATAAATTTCATTTTTTTCAGCTGGAAAAAATCCAGTACCAAACATGGCTCGTTCTTTAACTAAATGTGGAACAGCTAAAGGCTGAAATCCTTTTTTAATAAGTTTAGCCCAAACAAATTGAGTTAAAGCAAATTGCAACTCTACTAATTGGCCTTTTAAGTACCAAAATCTAGCGCCAGAAACTTGAGCGCCTTTTTCCATATCAATAATGTCTAGAGCTTGCCCTAAATCAGCATGATCCTTGATTTCAAAATCAAAATCTGGTTTATCACCTACGGTTTTTTCTACTTTATTATCTTCTTCACTTGCGCCAATGGCTGTATCAGTGGCATTAATATTTGGTAATTGCCACAATAATAAATTTAGTTCTTGCTCTTTATCTTTCAGCTCTGTTTCTGTTTTCTTTAATTCTTCGCCTAGAGCCTTCATTTTTTCAATCACTTCAGCACTTGGTTTAGTTTTAGAACTTTTATTACGCTCTCCTCTTTTTTCTTCCGCTTGTTTTAATAAAATATTTCTTTGTTCATAAACAGACAAAAGATGATCAACGTCGACGTTGACTCCTCTAGTTTTATTATTTTCTTGAACCAGTTCTTTATTATCTTTTATGAATTTTATATCTAACATATTTATTTTTCATCAATAATAATTGACTCTATTTTATCACCTTGCACAATGCTATTCACTACATCCATTCCGGATGTAACTTGTCCGAAGACTGAATGCACGCCATCAAGCCAAGGGGTTTCTAAATGAGTAATGAAAAATTGAGAGCCGTTTGTATTTGGTCCGGAGTTAGCCATAGACAAAACACCAGCCTTGTCATGTTTTAAACTATCATGAAATTCATCAGCAAATTTATATCCTGGACCACCAGTGCCAGCAATTGGCAAACCTTGGGAGTTTGGCTCATAAGCAAAATCTACACCAGCCTCACCTTTGGCTTGTGGATCGCCAGTTTGCACCATAAAATCTTCAATTACGCGATGAAAGTAAATACCATCATAAACACCTTCTTTAGCTAATTTCATAAAATTAGCTACTGTATTTGGCACTTTACCATCATAAAGCTCTATTTTGATTTCACCTTTTGTTGTTTTAATAGTTCCTTGCATAATTTGATTTTGAGTTAATGATTCTTCTTGCGTCTTACTCTCCTCTGCTTTAGTGCAGCCGGAAATAAAAATAGCTAAAAATAGAAATAAGAATATTTGTTTATACATATTATTTATCTTTTGGTTTCATAGTTGGAAATAAAATAACTTCTTTGATGTTTTCGACATCACCTAAAAGCATTACTAAACGATCAATGCCCATGCCCAGTCCAGCTGTTGGTGGCATGCCATGTTTCAAAGCTTCAACAAAATCAGCGTCTGCGCCTTGTGCTTCTTCATCACCAGCAGCACATAAACGTTTTTGTTCTTTAAATCTTTCTTCCTGATCCAGTGGATCATTGAGCTCAGAGAAAGCATTGCAAACTTCGGCAGTTTTAATAACCAACTGAAAACGCTCAACATAATTTGGTCGATCAGCTAACTTCTTAGACAATGGAGATAATTCTAAAGGATGATTAATGATAAAAGTTGGTTGAATTAATTTTGCTCGCACAAACTTTTTGTATAACTCATCTAACAACTTTCCTCTACCCCAAGATTTATCGACAGCAATTTTTGCTTTTTTTGCAATATCAGCTAAGTCTTTGTCGCTTGCTTTATCTATATCTATCTTTAAGGCTTTATCTAAAGCTTCTTTGAAATCTAAGCGCGGATAAGGTCCAGAAAAATCTAATATATCATCGCCATTTTTTACTTTCAAACTGCCTGTCACTTCTTTTACTAAAGTTTTAAAAAACTTTTCTGTAAAATCCATCAAGAATTTATAATCTTTGTAAGCCCAATAAAATTCTATCTGCGTAAATTCTGGATTATGTTGATGATCTATTCCTTCGTTTCTAAAACAACGAGCAATTTCATAGACCTTTTCATAGCCACCGACAATTAATCTTTTGAGATAAAGCTCGGGGGCTACTCGTAAATACAAATCAATATCCAAAGCATTGTGATGAGTGGTAAAAGGTGCGGCGGTCGCTCCTCCGGCTACAGTTTGTAAAATAGGAGTATCTACTTCGATGAATCCCTCTTTGTCAAAATAATTTCTAATATTTTTTATCACTGCACTACGTAGATTAAATGCCTTT